>NZ_JBHXSG010000005.1:0-247267 GCF_042714835.1 Streptomyces sp. NPDC058678
CTGCAGGGCAAGCACGCCGCCTCCCGCGGCCCGCTTCCCATCCCCCCGTCCGAGCAGGGCCAGCCGGTCATCTTCCAGGCGGGCGGCGGCAGTTATGGCCTGGAACTCGCGGGCCGTTATGCCAGCGGCGTCTACGTCAACCCGTACACCATCGAGGACGCCCAGGCCCAGGGCCAGGCCCTGCGGGACGCCGCCAAGCGTGCCGGACGCGACCCGGACGAGGTGAAAATGCTCGCCGGCTTCATGCCGACCATCGCCCCCTCCCGCCAGGCCGCCCTGGAACGGCGCCGCTTCCTGGACGAGGTCGTCGACCTGAACCAACGCGTCCGCTACCTCGGCGCCATGATCGGCCTCCCACTCAGCCCCGGCCAGCTCGACGAGCCGCTGACCGCGGACCAGCTCGCCGACGCCATGCCCAGCCCGCACGACCCGCGCTCCGCCCGCGCCCTCGAAGTGGCCCGGGAAGGCTGGACCCTGCGCGACGTACTCGCCCACGGCGTCATCGACTACCACCCGGTGGTCGCCGGCACCGCCGCCGATGCGGCCGACCACATGCAGCAGTGGTTCGAGGCAGGGGCCTGCGACGGCTTCTCGATCGCCGTCGACAGCTACCACGACGGCTTCGACGCCTTCGTCGACCAGGTCGTCCCGATCCTGCAGGAACGCGGCCTGTTCCACGACGACTACGAAGGCCCCACCCTGCGCGAGAACCTCGGCGCCCACGAGCAGTACGGCCTCGACCCGCGCCTCACGAAGCCGGTCCGGGCATGACCACCACCACGCAGCCCATTCCTCGACGCAACCTGAACGGAGATGGCTTCCGCATTTGTTCTGCCAGGACGACACCGGTGGCTACACCGCGTTCTGCCTGGAGGATCTCCATGACGGTCTGCTGGGCGACAGACGAACCGCTGACCTCAGAGATGGGGACATGCAGGGCAGGTGAGCGGTGTCGCCACCCGCTTGCGCCGCCCTCGTCGGCCTCAACCGGGTCTTCACGATCCTCACTGACAGCAACTGACGCACACCCGGGCCCGCCTGCCACCCACCCACCCACCCACCCACCCAGGTGATGGTGCAACACCTGTGGCGCCAACTAACCTTCCGGCAGAGCTGTTGAGCTGCACGTTCGCGTCCTCAGCCCGTCGCACCACTCTCCGACCCCTAGAGAAGGAAGCGGTACGCCTTGAGCGTGGTGTTGGGGTTGACCGCGGAGGTCTGGGCGACCGCCTTGGCCGTGGGCAACTGATCCCCGGGCACGAGTACGCCGAGCCGCAGCGCCTGCTTGGTCTGCTGAACGATCTGCTGATAGGCGGCGACCCCGCTCCGCCAGTCGATGCGGAACTCCAACCCCTTCATCATCATTTCACTAGTCGACTAGTGAAATGATGATGAGGCACAGATCGCGAACCTGTCAGACGCTGGCGCCGCACTGCCGTTCGTGCCCGTCGAGGCGGACTTGGCGGCACCGGTGCCGGTGGCGGCGCGCGACGCCGCGGCCACCGGGAGCCGACCGTGCGTGGCCTTCGGATCAGTCGCGCGCAGCCCATCCCGTCGGGCCTGGGACCTTGACGAGACGGAACGTATCGTCTAGTTTTTGGTTCATCGGTCGGCAGTCGGTGCTCCTTCTGCTTGCCGCACGACCCTGTTTCCCCAGCAAAGGACTGCTCTTGCACTGTGCTTCAGTCGAAACCACCGTCACTGCTTCTTCGCTCACCGCGTTTCAGATCGCTCTTGCCGAGGTGACCAAGCGCTACGGCGACCGCATGGTGCTGGACCGCGTGTCTCTCACTGTCCGGGCGGGCGAAAAGGTCGGAATCGTCGGTGACAACGGCTCTGGGAAGTCCACGCTCCTGCGGCTGCTGGCAGGACAGGAGCCTGTCGACAACGGCAGCGTGACCGTCGTAGCACCGGGCGGGATCGGCCACCTTCGCCAGACTCTCGATCTGCCCGGCACGGCGAGCGTGGGCGATGCCGTGGATCACGTACTGGGCGAACTGCGCGCCTTGGAGCACCGTATTTGCGCCGCCGAAGCTGCACTGGGCACGGCCGGCACGGCCGAGTTCGAGCGCTACGCCGCGCTGGTGGCCGAGTTCGATGCGCGGGGCGGGCACGGCGCGGATCGTCGGGTCGAGGTGAACCTGCGCCGGCTCGGCGAGAACGCGCCACTGGACCGGGAGCGTGTACTGAGCACCCTCTCAGGAGGGCAGCGCTCCCGGCTCGCGCTCGCCGCGACCCTGTCCTCGGCCCCCGAACTGCTGCTGCTCGACGAGCCGACCAATGATCTGGACGACGAGGCCGTGGCCTGGCTCGAAGGACAACTGCGCCGTCATCGGGGCACGGTCATCGTGGCCACACACGATCGGGCGTTCCTGGAACGCCTCACCGACACCATCCTGGAAGTGGACCACGATCAGCGCACGGTACGGCGCTACGGCAATGGATACGCCGGCTTTCTCGCCGCCAAGGCCGCGGCCCGGGCCCGGTGGATATGGGATCACGAGCAATGGCGCGATGAAGTGACCCGACAGGAACGCCTCGCCGACTCCGGTATCGGGCTGCTGGCCGAGATCCCCCGCAAGGGGCCCTGGGCGTTCAGCGGTGCCGGCGCCTTTCGAGCGCGCTCGCGGTCACACGGCGCCCAAAGCCGCATCCGCAACGCACGCGAGCGGTTGCAACGGCTCACTGAGCACCCCGTGCCGCCACCTCCGCAGCCACTGCGGTTCACAGGCAGCGTCAAAGGCGCGCCGACCGGCGAGAAAACGTCCACGGCCGTGCATTTGGAAGGCGCCCTGGTCCCAGGGCGGTTGTATGTTCCGTCCCTGAAACTCGCCCCTGGTGACCGACTCCTCGTCACCGGCCCCAACGGTGTCGGCAAAAGCACCCTTCTGCAGGTACTGGCAGGGGAACTGACGCCTGACGCCTGTATCGTGCGCCGACCGCGCCGGGTTGGATTCCTACGTCAGCGAAGCGCGCCCGACGACGCCTTCGATGCCCGAACGCTGCTCGCCGCATTCGCAGCCGACAGGGCGGGGCAACCAGACGAGCACGCCGACGCACTCCTCTCGCTCGGCCTGTTCCACGCCGCCGACCTCGCTGTTCCCGTACGGAACCTGTCCGTCGGGCAGCGCCGCAAGCTCGAACTGGCCCGTCTGGTGACGGCCGGCCCACTCGATCTGCTACTGCTCGACGAGCCGACGAACCACTTGGCCCCCGCCCTGGTGGAAGAGATCGAGGCAGCCCTGGCCCGCTACACCGGCACGCTGGTCGTGGTGACGCACGACCGGCTCCTGCGCGAACGCTTCCACGGGCCCCGCCTGGAACTACCCACGGCCAACGAGAAGACGGGCCAGAACTGACGACCTTGAGCCGCCCAACCGTGCACGCCGAATGGCTCGAGGACGGGACGTACACGACCTGCGGGGAGTTCGTCGGCGACGAGCCGCGCATCGGGCCAGGCCCCGAACCGGGCTCCGCCACGCCTCGACGCACCGTCAGACACCCAGACCTCAAGCGACGTGACCGCGCCCTTCACCAAGATGGTCATGTTGGGCGCGGCCAGCAGATCGCAGCTTGGTTTGGTTCAGGGCTGCGTGCCTATTTGGAAAGAACGGCGGCCGGACCGTCCCCTGCCGAGTCCCCTCCGGCGGCCGCTTGGACTCAGCCGCCGCTCTTGCGCCGGAACGACCGCTGACTCGCAGCAGGGCCGTGCGCCCCGCGGATCTTCGACGCGTCCGTGTTCTCAGCGCGGGCGGCCGCGTCCGCCTGCATGCCCCGCTTGCGCGCCAGGGCCTCCCGGAACTTGCGCTTCAAGTCGTCCTGGCCTTCGTCGTCGGGTGCCGGCGCGGGCTCCTCGATGTCGGCCGGCTCCGAACCTTCTTGCGGTGAGGGCTCTGCAGTCATGGTGACCTCCTGGTTCGGGCAGTGGGAAGCACAGCTTGTCATGAGCTATGAGATTCGCGATCAGGCCCCCAGTCCGGCCGCGCGTCGGCGAAGGTCGGCGAGGCCGGGACTGCCGACCGCCCTCTCACGCCGGGGCTCGCCGCCTGGTCCCTCGCATCTCCTTCCGCCGGACGGACCACAACCCGATCCCTCACTCCGCTCACCGCCCCAGCGGCTCGGCAGACACCGCTGGGTCTTCGAGAGGACAGTGTCCTGGCTCGCTGGATGCCACCGCCTGCACCGCCGCTACGAGCGCAAGGCTGAGCACTTCCCGGCCTTCCTCGGCATAGCCGCGGCTCTCATGTGTTCACCGCCGCTTGAGCAGGTGAACAGCACCCACGGTGAGAAACGCTGCACGAAGATGAGTCGCGTGAACAGCCCTACTGAGCACGAAGCCGTTGTGGCCCGCATGTGGTGAGCACCTGCGCGCGGCTTTCCCCGCTGGCCTGCGCGGTGCCGAGCGGGCAGGCCTCGACCGGGTGTTGCTCGACGCCGGCATCGCCGGGTGTGTGTCCACCTGGCAGAGCGACGGTGGCACTCTCGACAGAGAGCGCCACCGCATCCTGCGCGACTGCATCGCAGACCTGGACCGGGTGCTGCCGTTGCTCAACGAAGCAGACGGCTTCTGCTACTTCCAGCGCCTGCGCCGGCTGGCTCAACTCGTGTCGGATACCGATCCACAACGCGCCAACTGAAAACGATGTCTTCATCCGGAAGGTGTGCTCAAGATCGAATCTGCGCCAGAACGTCTGCTGGCGCAGGTCGATGTCCTCGCCCGGCGGGCCGGTGGCCGACGTCCACAGCCGGTCGACAAGGTCCTCGACGACCCGGCGAACCTGCGTGGACCGTAACGTCGGCGACGTCGTCGGCCGGCCCCAGGCGCACGGCCTCCAGGAGCTGGCACCGCCCGGACGCGCCGACCGGCGCGGACCGATTGTTCTGCCACGTCTACGGTCGCAGCGGCCAGCCAGTGGCTGATGTCGACCGCCAGAACCAGGTGCCCGTCGGCGACCGCGGCACGGCGAGGCCGGCCAGTACCCGCCGCAGCCGCGGCACGTCGACGTTCCCGCGGTTCCGGGCCTCGTACATGGCCCCGTGCCGCGCCGGTGCTCGGCCACCGGCGTCACGTCAACCGGCGCGCTCAACCGGCCCGTCCGCACCTTGGGTGCCCTCGGGCTACCGCCGAAGACACCTCCCGGCACGGTGCGAGTGGTGTTCGACAGCTGCCGTCCGACAATTCCCGCCGTCCGCCGGGAGTACCGAGATAGCCTCGGCGCTGTCATCGTCCAACGGGGAGGGGTAGAAGTATGCAGGGGCAGGACTGGATCGAACGTGCGGGTGAGCTGTTCGAAGTGGCGATGTTCGGCGGGGACACGTCCGCGCTGGATCGGTCCGATGACGTGCTGGACGCGGTCGAGGCGCCGCTTTCCATGGCGCGAGGCAAGGTACTGCACGTCCGCTTCCTCAACGACCGCGAAGAGAACACCCAGGAACTGGTGCTGTTCGAGCGCGCGGCCGAATTGTACGAGCGTCTGGGAGACGCGTCGGGTGAGGCGGAGGCGTTGTTCTGGGTTGGCTGCTGGCACCAGGTGGTCAAGGGTGCCGGTGCCACCGCCAGGCCATACTTCGAACAGTCCTACGCGCTGGCGAAATCCGTCGACGACCGGATGACGATGTCCTATGCGATTCGCCATCTCGGCTTCGCCGACACGGAGGCAGGCCACTTCGATCAGGCCCGCGAGCGGTTCACCGAATCGGTGACACTGCGCCGGGAGATCGGCTTCAGGGCCGGCGAAGCGGCTGGCCTGGTGGCACTGGCCGACCTCGCGGCCGAAACCGGCGACCCGTCGACGGCGTTCCGCCACCTCGACGAGGCCCGGTCGGTCGCCGAGAGCTGCGGTGCCAAGGCCGTGTTGGGGTGGATTGAGCAAGCCCGCACGGCTATCCGCTCCTAGTAGCTGATGAGACCGTGCTGGTCGCAGACACTCGTTGAGGACTGCGACCAGCACGGTCGCCTCGTAGCGCACGGCAAGCTTGTCGCATCGCATCGCATCCATCGCGTGGCCACGGCCCGGTGGCGCTTGAGGCGATTGCTCCCGCACTCCACGCCATGCCGCTCGCGGCGAGGTCGCCGGCGGCTTCCGGGTCGGCGGTGGCGAGCCGAGCCGCGAACGCCGGCCGACCGACGACGGTGTCCGGTCCGAGTGGGCGAGTTCGGTGAGTGCGCCGTATGGGCGAGCAAATGGGGCGGCAGGAGGCCGGATGCGGCTACCCGGCGGCCGGATCCGCGTAGTGCCCCCGGTGGGCGGCTACGGCGGGGGTGAGTCACGCGTCGACGGCGTTCTGTACGTACCCGCCCTCGCGGCGGGTGAGTTCGTCCCGTCGGCCAGGCCCTCCCTGCGCGCAACGGCCTTCACTCAGGTTCCTCGGTCACGGCATGGACCGCAGGGGCGGGTGCTGCGTCGTTATCCCTGAAGGCTGGAGCAGTGGCCGAGGTTCTGGGCCGGGCTCGTCGGTAACTACGACGCCGGCGGCCGAGTGGTCGAAACCGGCCGGCCAGCGGGTGTGCTCGCTGGCCACCGCGCCGGTCAGACGTGCCTGGAGAAGGTCGGCCGTGCTCAAGTCGGAGCCACGTAGGTCGGCCAGGCGCAGGTCGGCGCGGCGGAAGACAGCGCCGCCTGCGTCGGCCTTGCGCAGGTTCACCTCGCGCAGGTCGGCCTCGGTGAAGTCCGCGTCACGCAGGTCGGTTTCGACCAGCCGTGCGCCCCGCAGATCAGCCAGAACGCAGCGGGCCCGGCGCAGGATCGCCGTCTTGAGGTCGGCGTGCCGCAGGTTGACCGACACGAGAGACGCCTGCGTCAGGTTGGCGTGGTACAGGCCCGCCGCCTCCATACAGGACCGGTCGAGGTTGACCTCGTGCAGCCACAGCCCGTCGCAGTCGGCCCGGCGCAGGTCCGTGACGCTGAGGTTGACCCAGGAATGCTCCCGGGGCTGCAGCAGCAACACGCCGAGCCCGGTCAGCGCCACCTGGGCGTCGGCGGCACGGACCTCCAGCGGCACGACGTCGTTGATGGGCACGTTCGTCGCTGGGGCTTCCGGCCCGGCGGGCGGCCAGGGCACGTGTGTACGCAGGTAGGCGGCCTGGATGGAGATGACGGCCTCGCGGTCGCGGGCGGAGTGCTCCGCGATCCGCCACAGCGCGTGCAGCCCGCCGATGCGTGTTGCCAGCTTGTCACTGCCGAGTTGATCGACGGCCGTGCTGAACCGGTCGGTGACATAGCCCTCCTGGGTGGCGCGCAAGCCGTCCTGGCTGACGCGTAGTTGCCGCCAGGTGGCGTACGCGCCGAACAGCACGACCATGCCGCCCACGGCCTGCAGAAGTGTCGTCCGGACGTCGTTCACCGCTTTCAGCCGGTCCTGCGCAGCCACGCCCGCCCCGGCGAGATCGTGGTCCACCACCACACCCGGCAGGACGAAGAGCACCGCGCCAAGAACGGCCAGCCCCGCTGTCCCGGCCAGCAGGACCGCGATCGCACGATGCCTGACCAGTCGGTCGCGCCACGGCCTGTGACCGCGGCCCGGCTCCCCCATCTCCATGGGCATGGGAGCCTATGCGCCGCTCAAAAAACGATCAAGATGCACGACCACCTGCACCCGCCGCCGAGCCAACGTCTGCTCACCCAGGCCCCGGGCCTCCCCCTCTTCCCGCTCTCCGAGATCCGAGGTCCGAGGTCCGCCAGATCAACGGCCAGTGTGAGCGCGGCTTCCAGGGCGTCGGAGTGGTCCTCGCCCCTGGTCACCGGCGGCGCGATCCCGGATGAACCACCGTGCGAGGTGTGATGGAGGTGGTATCGGGCCTCTTTCCCGCACTGGCCAGCGGGTCGTACCGGCGATGCCTCATGATGAGCGGACCATGCACCAGCCCGTCACGACCCCGCACGCTCCGCTGCCCGTCCTGCGCGCCGCGGTGTTCGCCGTCGTCGGCACCTTGCTGGGGGTGAGCGCCCACCATCTGCTCGCCGAGGGGCCCGTGCCCTGGGCGCAGGGCGGAGCGGCAGCGGCCGTGCTCTTCGGTCTGGGTCTGCTCGGCACGCGCCGCCCACGCCACCTGGCCACGGTGGCCGCCTGCAGCGTGGTCGCCCAGTCCGGGCTGCACGTGTGGCTGACGCTCACCGCACACGCCGCCCCGCACCGGGCGGCCCCGGCCACTCGTCACCACGGCGGGCAGGTCCACGGCGCCCATTCGGCCTGGCACGAGCGCCTGCACGACTCCCTCGCCATGACGGTGGCACACGCGCTGGTCGCCGTGCTCGTCGCCGTCCTGCTGCACCGGGCGGACATGGCGTGCTGGACGCTGGCACAAGGTGCGACCGGAGCGCTTGACGGCGTGCGGGCGCGCCTCGCCGCCGCCCGGATGCTGCTCACGCCGCCATGGGCACCCGGGTGGATCAATCTGCCGGAACTGGTCCCCGCGGAGGATGACCGGCGCGCAGCGACAAGGCCGGTACTCGCGCATGTGGTGGTACGGCGGGGTCCTCCGGCGACGAGACCGGCTTTCGTCAACTGAGCCCTCAGGAGCGCCGGTTCGGCCTTGCCGTGCTGCCGCCCCGCCCCCCTTGCCTGGAGACACCATGTCCCGCATCACTGCGCGCCGCCTCACGGTGGGCGCGGCCACCGCCGCAACCGCCGTCCTGCTCGCCGCCGTACCGGCCGCCGCCCATGTGGAGGTCGAGTCCGACAACGCCCAGGCCCTCGCCGAGAACGTCGAGCTCACCTTCGTGGCCGAGTCGGAATCCGCCACGGCCGGCATCACCCAGCTGCGGGTGGTCCTGCCCGAGGGCATCGCGCCCGCCGACGTGACGTACGGCGAGGGCCCCACCGGCTGGAAGTTCACCGCGAACGACGACGGTTACACCGTCAAAGGTCCGGCGGTGAAGGTCGGCGGGGACGCCGAGTACTCGGTCGTCGTCCGCCAGCTGCCCGACGCCGAGGAGTTGGCGTTCAAAACGCTCCAGACCTACAGCGACGGCAAGATCGACCGCTGGATCGAACTGGGCGAGCCCAGCGGCGACGGCCACGGAAACGAAGCCCCGGTCCTGGATCTGAAGGCGGCGGCACCGGGCGCGAAGCCGGTCAGCCCCTCCCCCAGCGCGCCGGAGACCGCGTCCGCGTCCCCGACACCGACCGCGCAGGAGACGACCGCCTCGCCCACTCCGCAGGCGGCCGACACCGAGAAGGAGGACGACGGCGGACTGTCGGCGAGCGCCTGGGTCGGCATCATCGCCGCGATCCTGATCGCGGCCGCTGCGGTGGTGTTCGCCGTACGCCGCCGCGGGAGCCCCCAGCAGTAGCCGGGCGTTCGCCGCACGGGCCCTTGCCCTCCGAGTCGCCTCGGGGCAAGGGCCCGCCCTTGTACCTCAGTCGTGCGGGCCTTCCCGCTCACCCGGTGGTCCGCGTGGCTGAGCGCCTCCAGGACCAGGCGCCGCAGATGGCCGTCACTGAGCCGGCAACAGAAGATCTGCTGCCAGGGCGGGTCCGGGGGCGGCCGCGCAGGTCGTGGCGAGATGGCGGCGGACTTCTACAAGCAGGGTGCCAGTCCTGGCAGGCGCCGCGCATCCCGTACACCGCGGCGGTGGTGTCGAGGGCGGCGGCCAGGGCGACATCGGGAGTCGGCCACACCTGCGACCACGACGCAGTTGCAGGCGCGCGCCCCGTTGCCAGGCAGGGCTCGCCGGTGGTGGTGGCTGACGCAGCGCCACCCAGCAGCGGTGGCGCGCTGTACGGTCACGCCGATCCGGTGCATGCCGGGGCGTCGGCCCGGTCATTCCGCACTCTCGGCGGAAGGGCCGGGCCGACGGCCGACGCGTCCAGGGCATCTGGCACCGTCTGCTCCGACGGGCCCAAGCCCTGGCTAGTCCCGGATCACGTGCAGCGTCAGGGTGGAGCCGTACTCACCGGTCAGGGCAAACAGCCGGGTGCCGCCAGGAGACCAGATCAGGCCGTGCGGCCGCAGAGCTCGGCCGGTGTCCGGTTCCAGGTCGATGACCCGGGACGGTGCGTCGGCGCCCGGCGAGAAGAGGTAGACGTCCTGGCCGTAGGAGTTGTCGATGCCCGCGGCGATCTCACCCGTGACGGACACCGCGGCCGCGTTGGGGTAGTTGCTCGTGGGATACGTGTGCTCGACGGAGAGATCGCTCAGCCGGAAGGCCAGATGGTCGTACGGATAGCCCCCGACGATGAAGAGGGTGCTGGCGTCGGGCGACAGGGACAGGTCGGCGATGCTGCCGACGCCTCCAGGGTTGTCCTGCGTCGTGCGTACGACGGGTTCGCCCGAGGTGACGTCGTACACGGTCACCCTGGCCGAGGAGATGAACGGGTCGCCGGCGATGACCAGGCCGGGTGCCGACGGTGAGGACAGCAGCATCGGCGGACCGGCCCAGGTCCCCCACGGCACCAGCGCGAGTCGCACCGTCGGCCTGGAGCCGGACAGGCTGAGGGAGCCGATGCTGCTGTCCCAGTCGGATCCGTAGCTGAACCACAGGGTGCTGCCCACCAGGGCCAGGCGCAGCGGTGCGGTCCCGGCGCCCGTGGCGTAACGGGCCTTCTCCCGGTAGGTGGTGGTGTCGAGGGCGGCTATCGCGTCGCCGCCGCTCAGCGCGACGTAGAGCGTCCGCGAGTCGGGGGACAGCACGAGGTCCGCCGCGCCGGGCTTGTTCGTCAGGGTTTTGAGAAGCTTGCCGTCGAAGTCCGTGACCAACACGGAACTCGTGACGACATCGGCGATGTAGAGCCTGCGGTGTACGGCGTCCACGGCCATGTCCGCGTGGTACGAGATCGGCAGTGCGGTGGAGGATGTGCTGGCCAGGGGCCTGGCCGAGGCGGTGGAGGCAGTACCGAGCACGGGTAACAGGAGCATGATCAGCGCGCCGAGCACGGCTCTGAGGCGGGGTCTTGTCATCGGGTCGTCGTCCTTACGGTGGGCGTCTCTCATCGGGACGCGTGAGCAGAGTTGGGGCAGCACGAGCGACGAATGCCCTCGAGGCGTCCCGTCCATGCGAGCCTGGCCGGGCTTCGTCCGGATCAGACGGTCGTTCGGTGCAGGGGGCCGAAAAATTACCGCTTCGGCCGAGGAGTTCAAGGCGACGGAGCCGGCGCCCCGGGGATACACGTGCCGCTCGGCATTGGCACGCCGGCGCAGCGACTGGTGGCGGTGCGTACGGCGCCTCAGGCCCGCTCATGACCATGGCTTGACCGACCTCAGGCCGGATCATGACCACCTCTTCATGGTGCCGTGACCTGCGGTGATGTGCCTTTGACAGGGGGCTCGACGGGCTTGTAAACCTTGGTGGTTTTCAAGCCCCGGGTTGGCCTGCCGGGCCGGCGGATCGTCTCGTCGCATCCAGATCGACCGCGAAGGACAAAGAGTGTTCCTTTCCCATCACGCCGCCAGAGCGGCGCGTGTCATAGGTACTTTTGGCGCTGCGTCCGCACTCTCCATCTGTGCCGCTCACACGGCGTTGGCTTGCAACATCAGCGACTTCGAGGCAGCAGCCGTGTGCGACGCGGGCGGCAACGGCGTCATCCGCGTCACCGACAAGGACGCCTCCGGTACCCCGGCCACCATCACCCTTTACCTGCAGCTGAGCATGCCCGGCGGTGAACGGCTGGTCGACACCGAGACGATCGAGCACCCCACCGCGCAGGGCACCACCGTCGATCTCAACCCCTTGGAGTGGTATGCCGGGGAGAGCTTCCGGGTCCACGTCAAAGCGGGCAATCAAGTCGACCAGGACATCCAGCCGCTGACCGTCGTGGGGGACGAGACCTGCGCGCCCTCCGGCCCCTCTTCCTCGACGCCCGCGACTCCTTCCTCGGCGCCCTCCGCCACCCCGACTGCGCTGCCGAGCCCAGCCCAGAGCAGCAGCGCAGCCGCCGTCCCTGGTGCGAGCAGCGCGCCCTCTCCAGCGGGCGGCGGCACCGACCTTGCGGAGACCGGCGCGGGCAGCGGTACCACGGTGATCGCCGGCACCGCCGCGGCCCTGGTCATGGCCGGTGGCGGCATTGTCGTCGCGCTGCGCCGCCGGACGGCTCACCGCTCCCACTGACAACTCCTGTCCGCACTCCTCCAGGTCGTACGCCGACCTGACGTAGAGAAGATTCCCTCGGCGTCTCACAGGCGGTGGACCGCGGCTGGGCGCCGGTCTGATCTGTGCGCCACGGCCGGGCGGTCTCGAGAACCGCTCGGCCGGTCCATTCATCAGTGTGCTCCTTGGCCGCCCTCCTGTTCTTCTTGCGCGGCGCGCCGCTCAGGCCGGTCGCGATCTGCTGGGCGGGAGCTGCTGAGACGCCGTTGCCGTCACTTTTGATCAAGAGCACGCCCAGCACGGCTTGTTCACAGGCCCCGGCGGGCAGCACCCGGCCTACCTGGAAGACCCCTTGGCGACCAGGCGCCTGCGCCACTCCTGCAGACGCTTCATCTGCCAACGCGGAACGTTCACGGGTTCACGCAGCGCCGGGCCTTCCTCGCCGGCCGAGTACGGCGGGGTCTCAGCGCCGGCCGTCGATCACTTACGCGTCTGGGTGGCTGTAGCCGGGTTCGTTGGGCCTGTGCATGGTCACGCCCTGCAACGTTGGGAAACCGCGGTCGACTCGCCGGGTGACTGGCTCAGGAGTCATCGCCGCCCCGGCTCCAGGCCCGTGTTCCTCTGACGTCCTGCTTCCGCGCCGTACAAGGTGGAGCAGCGGACCTGTCATGGCTGTGGTGAGTACCGCCACCACGACAAGCACCGAGTAGAACTCCTCATCGATGAGGCCCATCTGCAGCCCGACCGTGAGGATGACCACCTCAGTGAGGCCGCGGGTGTTCATCAGTATGGAAATGGGCAGCGCGTCGTCACGCTGCAGGCCCGAGATGCGGGCACCGAGATACGCGCCCGACATCTTGGTCGAGACGGCCACGGCCAGGGCGGCCACCAGAATGCCCATGCTCGAGCCGTCGAAGGCAGCGAGGTTCACCCCGGTGCCCGCCACGACGAAGTAGACCGGCAGCAGAACCTGTGTGCCCGCCTGCTCCATTCGCTCCAGGACCTCGATACGCAGCCGGGCCAGGCCCACCCTGGGCATGACGGCACCGAAGGCGAACGCGCCGAAGATGAAGTGGACACCCAGCCATTCCGTGGCCGCGCAAGAGGCCATCAGACCCGTGGTCACCAGCGGGATTGCCGCAGTCGGCCGGCTCCCCTTGTCTTCCCCAGGTCGCAGCAGTCGGGCCATGAGCGGGCGTACGACAAAGACCAGGACGACCACGTAGAGGGGAACCAGTGCCACGCGCCACTGGTCGGCCGCACCGAAGAAGGCAACGACTCCTGCGAGCAACACCCACGCGACCAAGTCGTTCACGGCGGCCGCAGCCATGGTGATGCGACCGACGTGCGTGCGGTTCAGTCGTCGGTCGGCCAGGATCCGCGCCAACACCGGGAAAGCAGTGACCGATAGGGCCACACCCGTGAACAAGACAAAGCCCGCGCTCCCTGATGGCCCGTGCTCTTCGGCGAAGGGCAACGCCACAAGGCAGCCGCCCACCAGGGGTACCAGCGCCGAGCCCGCTGCCACACTCAGTGTGGTGCGTCCGCTGCCGCGGAAGAAGGAGTGGTCCATTTCGTAGCCGATGACGAACATGAACATCGCCAGACCGACGTTGGCGAGTGCTCCGAGGAGAGGGCGGACGTCGTCGAGCGGGACGGTCTCCCCCCATGAGTCCCCTGTGGTGGACAACAGAGTGGAACCGAGCAGAATACCCGCGACGATTTCGCCGACCACGGAAGGCTGTCCCACCTTGCGAGCTGCTGCTGCGAACAGTCGAGCCAGCCCCAAGACCACCGCGAAGGCGAGGAAGAACACCGCCATCTCGTCGCCCTTCATGCCCTCTCCTGTCCACCGGTGCGCCCGGCGCCCGAGCTCGGCCGGGTCCTGAGAACAGCGTGTCCGATGAGGTCGCGCATCACCTCGCTGGGACCAGCGGCGATGGTGGCCGCCCGTGCGTCCCGGTAAGTACGAGCGGCGCCGGAGGAATCGAGATAGCCGTGCGCCCCCTGGAGCTGCAGACTCGCATCGGCCATGCGGCAAGCCAGCTCGGTGGTATAGAGCTTGGCCATGGAGCACTCGGTGGTCGGCAGCTCCCCCTGCTCGTACAGCCATGCGGCATGGTGGACGAGCTGCCGGGCAGCGGCCAACTCGGTTGCCAGGTCCGCGATGCGGTGAGCGGGCGCCTGCAGTTCGGACAGTGTGCTGCCGAAGAGCCGACGCTCGGTCAGGTAGTGGCGGGTGTCGTCGAGACAGCGCTCCATCCCGCCCAGCGCCAGCGTCGCCGCGACCAGTCGCTCCAGCTGCAGCCCGCGCATCAGGTAGTAGAAGCCACTGCTGGCGCGCCCGATCAGGCGGTCCGCCGGTACGTGGACATCCTCGTACGCCACCGTAGCCGTACCGGCTGCGCACCAGCCCAGCGTCGGCGTCGGCGTGGTGGTGACGCCGGGCAGGTCGGAGTCGACGACCAGGAGGGACAAGCCCGTCGTTCCGTGCGGGCCGGAGCCGGTGTCGGGCGATGTGCGCACGGCGACGACGTGGAAGTCCGCCACTGTGCCGTTGCTGACCATCGTCTTGACCCCGCGCACCACGAAGCAGTCGCCGTCTCGCTCTGCCGTGGTCGTCAGTCCGGAAAGGTCGGCGCCTGCCCCAGGTTCGGTGATCGCAAGGGCCGCCACGCTCTCGCCCCGAAGCGCAGGGCCGAGGTAGTCCCGGCGCAGCCCAGGGGTGCCGGCCGCGGCGAGGTAGTGGGTGGCCATGTAGGCGTGCACGGAGACCGCTGCCCGCAGCCCGCCGAATCCGGTGCGCCCAAGCTCCTCCAAGAACACCACCGACGTGAACAGATCCCGCTCGCCGCCGCCCGCGCTACGTGGGTGCAGCAGCCCGAGATAGCCCTGCTCACCGAACGACTTCCACAGGGAACGCGGCAGGCCGCCCTCCCGCTCCCAGGCAGCGGCGCTCGGCATCACCTCCGCCGTCAGGAACTCCCGGGTGCGCTCGCGGAACGCCGCGTGGTCGGGGGTGAAGTACGGGGATCGCACCATGTGCTCTCTTCCTGATTCTTTGCCTGCTGGGCGATTTCGCCGTGCAGCAAGGAGCAGACCTCGTCGGCCGAGTCGTGGAGAAAGAAGTGCCCCCCGGCCACTTCGTGGCTGCGGAATCCATGAGGTGCCAAAGGCCGCCAGGCTGCTACGGCGGCTTGGGGCGCGACCTCGTCGTCGGTTCCCCAGAACGTCGTGACCGGTACGGGGACGGGCAGGACAGGGCCCTGCGGCCAGGTTTCCGCCAGCCGGAAGTCCGCACGGAGCGTGGGCGCGAGCACCCTGAGCAGACCCGGGTTCGCCAGGACCGGTGGCGGCGTTCCGGCCAACTGGGCCAAGTGCTCGGTGAACTGTGCGTCGGGCAGGTCATGGATCACGGGCAGTTCGCGTCTGGCACCAGGGGCCCGGCAACCAGAGATGATGACGCGTTCGGGGGCACGGCTCATGGGCCGGTTGACTGCCTCGTACACCAGCATCCCGCCCATGCTGTGCCCGAAGAGCACATACGGAGAGGCGATCTGCTCGGCCAGGGCGTCGCTGAACGCCGTAGCCAGAGCGGGCCACCGGGAGTAGGGCCGTTCGCGGATGCGGTTCTCCCGGCCAGGCAGCCGGACAGCGACAAGTTCCACATCGGCGGGCAGTCTGGCTGCCCAGTGCTTGAACGCGCCGGCGCCGGCGCCCGCATACGGGACACACACCAGCCTGAGCCTGGCGTCGGGTCGCGGTTCGGGGCGGTGGAACCAACGTTGCGCCGACCGTCGCGTCACTGCGTCAGCCACGGAGTTCACGGCTCCCTGTGGCTTCCGCGGTCCGGCGTCGGCCGCCGCACGTCACCACAAAGGTGAGCGTCCCGGCCAGCAGGCCCCAGAAGGCGGATCCGATACCGAGCAGTGTGACCCCGGAGGCGGTTGCCAGGAAGGTCACCACGGCAGGCTCGCGCAGGGCCTCGTCCCCAAGGGCGGACGCGAGGGATCCGGCGGTCGTGCCGAGCAGTCCGAGCCCGGCGATGCCCAGGATGAGCGCGGTGGGCAGGGAGGCGAGGAGCGAGCCCACGGCCACGCCGAAGATGCCGACGCAGAGGTAAAACACACCCGCCCAGACCCCGGCCAGGTAGCGTTCGCGTGGGTTCGGGTGGGCCTCCTGGCCGGTGCAGATCGCCGCGGTGATGGCGGCGAGGTTGAGCCCGAAGCAGCCGAACGGCGCCAGCAGTCCGTTGACCGCGCCGGTCCAGCTGATCAGGGGTGACACGGGGACTTGGTATCCGTCGTTCCGCAGCACCGCCACTCCGGGCAGGTTCTGTGAGGCCATCGTCACCACGAACAGCGGCAGCGCGACGCTGACGATCACCTGCCAGGAGAGCTCGGGCCGGACGAAGACCGGTGCGGCAAGGGCCAGGTGCACCTTCTCCGGTCGCAAGGAGCCCTGCCCGGCTGCGGCCAGGACCCCGACGGTGAGGGCGACGAGGATCGCGTATCGGGGCAGCCAGCGACGGCAGAGCAGATAGGCCACGAACATCGGGAACACCACCGTGAAGTTCCCCGGCATCGAGCCG
The DNA here is from genome assembly GCF_042714835.1 of Streptomyces sp. NPDC058678. Lineage (NCBI taxonomy): Bacteria > Bacillati > Actinomycetota > Actinomycetes > Kitasatosporales > Streptomycetaceae > Streptomyces > Streptomyces sp. NPDC058678. Next base: position 16,618 of record NZ_JBHXSG010000005.1, read on the forward strand.
AACAGGCCGGTGCCGAACCGGACGAGCACCCCGGCAAGCAGCGCCGCAGCCAGCGGCACCGGGATCTTGTCCATGACACGCTCGAACCAGCCGGTCAGCCCGCTGAGCGTGATCAGCGCCGCCGAGACCAGGAACGCCCCGACGGCCTGCTCCATCGACACCCCGTCGAGGCTGCCCGCCAGGAGGGCGGCGCCGGGTGTGGACCATGCGGTCACCACGGGCGCCCGGTAACGCACGGAGAGCCCGATGCTGGTCACGCCCATGCCGACGCCCAGTGCCAGCATCCACGAGGCGAGTTGCCCAGGAGTGGCCCCCGCTGCCTTGGCGGCGGTGAAAACGATCGCTGCCGAGCTGGTGGTGCCGACCAGCACCGCGATCAGACCCGCGACGACTGCCGAAACGGGAGCGGCCCGGTGCATGCGCTGCGAGATGGTCATGAGCTGCGGTCTTCGCCCCCGGCCTGATGTGCGCCCGCTGCGGTGGAAGCCTGCGCAGGCGCGGATGCCTCGATCGCCGCGGCCAAGGCACCGAACGTACCGTCCATGAAGATCAGGTCCGGGGTCAGGGCGTCCTCCCCGAGCTGCCCCTCGACTTGCGCCAACAGGCGTACGGCGGTGAGTGAGTCGCCGCCGAGGTCGAAGAAGTCCGCGTCCGGCTGCACGGCTTCCGGGCCGAAGAGACCGGCCCAGATCTCGGCAAGGAGTGCGGTGCGAGGGGTGCTCCCCGGCACCGCGGCCGGAGCGGGCGACTCGACGGTGACCTGGTCGAGGTCGGGCACCACAGCGAATCGTGCCGGCACCTCGGCCGACGGGTCCCATTGTGTGAGGAGTTCGCGCAGCTCCCGCTCGAGCACCCGCAGAGTCGGGCCGCAGTAGGCGGACTTGACGGTCTCGGTCGATGGACATGCGCCTGGGGTGGCGGCCTCAGGCCGGTACGCGTAGACGTTGTGACAAGGCGTCAGGGCCAGCCTGGGGTCTTGCTCGTGCGCGACGGCGAAGCCTTGCGCGCGCAGCGTGCCGAGGACGGATGCGAGCCGGCCATCGATGTCATGAACTTCCATGACGATCCGGTCGATACCAGACCAGAGCGCATCGTCGATGCCTTCGAGGACCTCCGCCTCGGCCTTCTCCACGTCGATCTTGAGCAGGTCGATCCCGGTCAGGCCGTGCTCGGCAGCGATGTGGGTGAGCGTGGTGGTGGGAACGCGCCTCCGCACCGCGGTCATGCGGTCGGTGACCAACCGGTCCAGTTGCGCCCCGTCCTCTGCGCCGTCGCCGGTGAGGAGGTAGGCGCGCAGCACGTCGAGGTCCTCGTCGGCTTCGGCGAACCCACCCGACATCACGCTGTTGTTCGGGTAGTAGGTGAACTCGGTCTCCGACTCCGCCCGTCCGAGACCGCACCGCAGGACGGTGGCATCCACGCCGTGCAGCTCGGCGTTGACCGCTGCCGCGTCGGCGAGTTCCGCTACCGGTTCGACGGCGATGACGCGCGCGCCAGGGCTGCGCTGCGCGACGGCCAGGGTGAACATGCCGATGTTGGCCCCGGCATCCACGACGACCGCGCTCGGGGGGAGGGTGATGCCGTGCCTGAAGTAGGCGTTCTGGGCGAAGATCTCGCGGTGCAGGAAGTCGGTCTCGCTGCGGTTCACCCCGGCCACCCGGAGATCATCGGCTGGTTCGTGCCAGCCGAGCGTGCCGAGCCGTCCAGCCGCTTCGAGGACGGCCGCACGGTGCAGCAGCGGGGCACGGCTTTGATCGGGCACGAGCCAGGCGACGGTCTCCCGGCCGTCCACCCCCGATGTGACGGTGGCTTCGGTGACTGCGGGGTGCTTGCACATCAGTTGGGTCACGACGCTCGCACGGTCACTGTCCATCGAGTCGGTCACCTGTCCTTCCGGTCGGTTGCGGTGGCATCGTGGAGGAAATCCTCTGCCAGGCATACCAGTTCGGGCCCCGCATCGAAGGCGCTGAGGTGATCACCGTCCGGCAGCATGCGCAGTTCCGCTTGCGGGAGCCGCCGCGCAACGTACTCGGAGCCCGCAGGGTGCGCCGTCGTGTCCTTGGGACTGCTGACTACGAGAGCCGGCTGACCGGCTGCCAGAAAGGGGCGGCAGTCGGTGGACATGATCGCGCCGTTGAGCAGGCCGTAGCGGTGCAGCAGGTCGGGCGTCGAGTAGGGGTGCACGAGGTGATGAGCGATATCGGGACGCATGCCGGTCAACGCTGCCGGGCGTCGCATCAGCCGGTGCAGCCCAGTGGCCTGCTTCAGGCTCCGGGAGGCCATGGCGAGCAGCGACTCGACGTCTCGCTGATGGTCGGTCTTGGGTGCTGCACCGCCGAGTTCGTAGTCTCCGTGCCACAGGCTCAGGGACACCACACGTGCCGAGCCGCAAGCAGCGGCCAGCGCGACGGCGGCACCCCCGCACAGTCCCATGGCGTGCGCCCGCCGGATGCCGAATCCGTCGAGTACCGCCAGCAGATCACTGGCTTGTGCGGCGAGACCGTGGCCACCCATTGCGGCCGGCCCCGGCCCGCCCTCCGCGGGGAAAAGCCCACGGCTCTCCCAAGTCACCACCCGGAAAGAACCGCACAATGCCTTCATCCAGCGTGCCGCCAGCCCCACCGGCATACCGCACGCCGACACCAGGGCGACGGCCGGACGGTCCTCCCGCCCTGCCGTCCAACAGCGCAGCGGGCTGCCGTCGTACGCGGGCACCACGACCGGCTGACCGGGGAACGCAGCCAACGCAGACCGCGCCACGTCCTCGAGCTCACCGGAGCCCGGCCGGGCGCTGCCCGCGGCCTCGACCAGGTCGCAATCCAGCATCAGGCGCCTGCTGAGCGCGAGTTCCACGGACCAGAGAGGTGCAGTTTCCGGCACCACATCGAGCCTGGGCAACTCCAGTGCGGCGGTGAGCCGGTTCAGCAGAAGCTGGAGCGCCGGTATCGAGTCCGGCGCGGCTCCTTGGGCCGGTGCCACCTGTAGCCGTTCCGGAACGGCGCGGATGAGGGAGGCGCTGTCGACCAGTGCCGCTGCCAGCCGGTGCAGGGAATCGCTCGCCGCTGTCGCGCCGTCCGCGGGTTCCGTCACCCTTGGGCCCCGCTCCTGGACCGTCGGAACGGCTGATCACGGGTGGTGCGGTCGACCAGACGGTTGTGCCCGAATTCGTCCGTGCCACCGACCAGCACTGCCCCGTAGCGGTCGAGGCTGACACGGCCGCCGTACTCCTCAATGGCGGAGGTGCCGGGGTAGACCTCTACGCAGGTGGGCACATATCGGGACGCGAACCCCATCCGCATGTCCTTCGTCTTGCCGGCGTGCGGATGTGAGGCGTGCATCAGCGTGGACCAGAAGACGATGAACTGTCCCGCCTTCATCTCCATGGAAACGGCCTGCGACTCGTCCGGCTTCCAGTCCGGGTCGATCTGCAGTTCCCGGTAGTCGTAGCCGAAGAAGCCACGCCGTACGCCGTCCTTCTCCACTGCGATGTTCCGGTCCGGCGAATAGTGCATCCGCTTGGTTTCGTCGTAGAACATGGTGTGGTGCGTGCCGGGAATGAACTGCAGGCACCCCATGTCGACAGTGGCGTCGCTGAACGCGCACCACACGGTGATGGTGCCACCGAAGTCGGATCCGCCCGGCCACTGGATCTGCGGGGTTCCCGAAGCGTTGGCGAAGGTGTCCGCCTGGTGCCAGTCGGTGCCCTCGTCCCCCGGGTACTTGGGGAAGAACTCAGTGCGCCAGCACAGCACGTCAGGACCGAGGATGCTGCTGACCCGGTCGACGATCTCCGGCCGGCCGATGTGCTCGGCCAGGAATCCGTGGTCCAGGTGGCGGTCGTAGTTGGAGATGTTCGTGGCACCTGATATCGCGGCGCTGTCCTGGTACACGGCGGCGCTGCGGTCCAGCAGTTCGAGGCGGGCGCGTCCCCACGCCTTCTTGATCTCCGACGGTTCGTAGAGGGTGAAGGGTCCGGCAAAGCCCTGCTGGTGGAAAGCGGCCAGCTCCTCGGTGCTGCGCGAGAAGTCGGTTGTCCGTGTGGTCATTTGGTCTCCTCAGTCGGTGACTTCGTCGGGGGCTCGGCGCGTGCCTCAGCCGGTGGGCACCGGAGCGGACAGCGCGGCATCGACGTGCCGCCCGAGCACGCGGACCGTCGCGCCGTCGATCAGCACGGTGATGTCGAGGTCGAGGCGGAACACCTCATTGACGCGAGTGAACATGCGCAGCAGCGACAGCGACGTGCCGCCGAGGTCGAAGAAGTCGGCGTCGTGCTCCACCCGGGGGACGTCCAGAACGATTCGCCACACCTCGGCGATCCGTTCTTCCGTGCCGATCAGACCGGCGCCGTCTTCACCCGGGTCCGGGACGTATGCCCCGGCCGCCTCCGGGGAGGGCAACTGCGCTTTGTCCACCTTGCCGTTGAGGGTGAGCGGGAGCTCGGGGAGTACGACGTACTTGGACGGACGCATGTGCGGGGGCAGTGCTGCGGCAGCTTGCTCGCCCAGCGCGGATGCAAGCGTCGTACCCGCTGTTCCGGATGCGACATAGGCAATGAGCCTGACGTCGTCCTCGCCGTAGTCATGCGGCAGGACGACGGCCTTCGCCACGTCCGGGTGGCGGGTGAGCAGCGACTCGATCTCCCCGGGCTCGACCCGGTAGCCCCGGATCTTCACCTGGTCATCCGTGCGGCCGAGGTAGCCGTATCCACCGCCGGGCAGAGCAACGATCCGGTCACCGGTGCGGTAGCAGCGGTGCAGTGCGCCGTCGGAGCCGGCGAGATCGGTGAACCGCTCCTTGTTCAGCTCCGGGCGGCCCAGATATCCGCGGGCCAGTCCCGGGCCTTCGATGTACAGCTCGCCGGGTTCGCCCTCGGCGACGGGCAGTTCGTCCTCGCCCAGGACGTGGAAGACGAGATCAGGCAGGGGCTTCCCGATCGGGCTCGGCCCTTCCCCTTCCAGATCGGCACGGAGCAACGGGCGATAGGAGCTGTGTACGGTCGCCTCGGTGATGCCGTACATGTTGACCAGGCGCGGATGTTCGTCACCATGCCGCTCCACCCACGGCCGCAGCGTGGCGGGATCGAGCTTCTCGCCGCCGAACACCACCAGGCGCAGATGCGGCAGCGGACGCGAAGCGTGCGCGTCTGCCGCTGCGAGCCGGCGGAAGGCGGACGGCGTCTGGTTGAGCACCGTCACCGACTCCGCGCCCAGCAGCTCGAGAAAGGTCTCCGGCGCACGGGCCACTTCCTGGGGGACCATCACCAGCCGCCCGCCGAAGAGCAGCGCACCCCAGATCTCCCACACGGAGAAGTCGAAGGCGGCCGAGTGGAATGCGGCCCAGACGTCGTTCTCGTCGAAGCCGAACCACGGCTGTGTCACATCGAAGAGACGGACGACACTGCGGTGTTCCACTTGCACGCCCTTGGGCAAACCGGTGGACCCTGACGTGTAGATCACATAGGCGAGGTCGTCGCTGTCCACGGAAGGCGGTTTTCCGGAGTGCGCCTGGCTCGGCGCGGCAGGGAGACGGTCCAGCAGGACGACGTCGACGTCCAGGTCGGTGAGTGCTGCGCCGAGCGCCGAGGTGGACACGACGAGGGGCGACTGGCTGTCCTTGACCGTCCACAGGATTCGCTCCGGCGGATGACCGGGATCGATCGGCAGGTATCCAGCACCCGCCTTGAGGATGCCGAGCATGCCCACGAGCAGTTCCGCGTCCCTCGGGGCCAGCAGGGCCACTACCGCTCCCGGCCGCACCCCCAGGACTGTGAGCTTGTGCGCAAGCGCGTCGGCCCTCTCATTCAGCTGTCGATAGGTGAGTTGGTCCTGCGACGTGGTCACCGCCACCTTGTCCGGGAACCGCTCCACCACATCCTGGAACAACTCCGTGAGTGTGCGTCCTCTTGCTGCCATGGGCTCTCCTGCCTGTTCGGTCGATGCAGCAGTGGGCACTGGGTGCTCGACTTCCGGCTCTGGTCGTTTGAAAGGGCGTCCCGTGTGCATACACCTCGATCTCGGCTTTTTAGTCGTATTGCCACGCCCCTCAGGCCGGTACGGTCGCGGGCTCGGTGGGCCGGTCCTTGCGCAGGAGGCGGAGTTCGGCCACCACGGCCAGGGCGCACAGCACCGCTGCCATCAGCGGGAGCCGGTGAGGTGCCACCTGCCCCAGGAGCAGTCCGCCGACCGCGCCACCGAGTGCGGCGCCCACATAGATGACGGAACTGTTCAGGGACACGGCCAGAGGGCCCGCCGGTCCCGCCAGGCGGAGCAGGCGGTGCTGCTGTGGCGCGGCGTACATCCAGCCGGTAACGCCCCACAGCACCATGGCGACGAGCGCACCCGGGAACGACCCGCCCAGCTGTGTCATCGCCAGGAAGGTGACTGTCATCCCGGCCACCGAGACCAGGACGAGCCGCCGGCCCGCCGGACGGTCCATGTACGCGCCGGCAAGGGCGTTGCCGGCCAGGCCGCCGAGTCCGAAGGCGAAGAGCAGCACCGCGAGCCGGGTGCCGTCCTCGGCGGTGGCCTCGGCGAACACGGTGGCGGCGTAGGTCAGCACCGCGTACTCCGCGATCACGGCGAAGATCGTGACGGTCAGAACCATGCGGACCAGAGGTCCGCGCAGGGCGGCCAGCCCTTCCCGCGGCCGGTACGCGGTGTGCTCGGAGCCGACGCCGCGCAGTCCTGCCGCAAGGGGCACAGCCACGGCAGCGGTGCCTGCCGCGAGGACCGTGAGGGTGGGACGCCAGCCAAAGGCGTCCGCCGCCCAGGTACCCGCGGGCACCCCCACCACCGACCCCATCACCAGGCCGCTGGTGACCAGCGCGAGGGATTTGCCTGAGCGTCCCTGCGGGGCGAGGGCCGCCGCGAGTGAGCACGCGTGCGGAGTGAACTGACTGGCCCCGGCAGCGACGAGCAGCCGCCCTGCCATGGCGGTCGGCAGTGAGTCGGCGACCGCGCACAGAACGTTCCCGAGGGCGACGGCGACCAGCGCCGCGGTGAGCGAAACCCGGGGTGACCGGCGGCTGAGGGGGGCCGCGAGCAGCGGGCCGAGGACTGCGTACCCGACGGAGAACACCGTCATGAGCTGTCCCGCGGCCGATACGGAGACGTTCAGCGAGTCGCTGATCTGGGGAAGCATTCCAGCGATGACGAACACGTCGGTGCCGATGAGGAAGGTTCCCGCGGCCAGCAGTGAAAGCCTCATGTGTCCGTCCTGCTCCGTGAGTGCCCGATCGAGCCGGTCGTGCGGGTGACTGCGGTACGTACCGCCTCCACGATCAGTGGTGGAAAGCCGTCGAGATAGAAGTGGCCGCCGGCGAAGTCCCGGGTGTGAAACGCCGAGGTGGTGTGCTCGTCCCAGGCGTGTACGTCGCCATCGGTGAGTTCGTCGTCCCGGCCCGTCCACGCGGTGATGGGGCAGGAGAGCAGCGAGGGGCAGCTGCCGAGCCGGTAGTTGGCGGCCGCCCGAAAGTCGCTGCGCAGGGCCGGCAGGATCATCGCCCGGAGCTCGGGATGGTCGATGATCGCGGGGTCGGTGCCGCCGAGCCCCAGCAGTGCCACCAGGGCGGCCTCCTCGTCGTCGCCCGACAGCCGCGAGGCCGTGCGGCGGTACGGCGCCTGCATGCCGGAGACGATCAGTCCCGCGGGCGCAACACCGTGCCGGTGCTCGAGCCGGGCGGCCGTCTCAAAGGCGACCAGGGCACCCAGGCTGTGTCCGAACAGAACCGGCGAAGACGCCGGTTGCGGTTCGGCGAGCAGTCGTGCGATCTCGTCCGCGAGCAGAGCGATGTCCTCGAAGGCGGGCTCGGCGCAGCGGTCCTGGCGCCCCGGGTACTGCACCGCCAGGACCCGGACATCGGGGGCGAGCGCAGCGGAGAGCGGGAAGTACTGGCCCGCGGTGCCGCCTGCGTGGGGGAAGCACACGAGGGTGCGGGCCTGTTCGCGGGCGTCATGGAAGGCACGGATCCAGGCGGCGCGTTCGCGCGCCCGGTCGTGTGCGGGCGGAAGGGTCATGCTGCGGCTCGTTCCGTGATCAGTGCGGTGATCGCGTCCACCGTGGGTTCGAAGAGGAACTCCTGTATGGACACCTGGACTTGAAAGTGCCGATGCAGGCGGGTCACGACCAGCGCAGCGGAGAGCGAGGTACCGCCCAGGTCCATGAAGTGCCGGCCGGGGGGTATCTCGGCGACGCCGAGCACTGTCGACCAGATGGCGGCGACGGCCGACTGCACATCGCCGGAGTCCGGGAGCGGACCGACGCTGTCGCCGGCGTCGCCTGGGGCCGGAAGACGGCGGCGGTCGATCTTCCCGTTCGGGGAGAGCGGCAGGCCGGGCGTGAGAACCACGTGGTGCGGAACCAAGTAGTCGGGCAGCAACTCAGCGGTATGGGCCCGCAGTTCCCCCGTATCCGGTGCGCTCCCGGGCGCAGCCACGACATGGGCGACCAGCCTGCGTTCCTCGCTGCCGGGCGGTGTCCAGGCCACCACGGCGCACTCCCGCACCGCGGGGTGGCGGAGCAGCGCTGCCTCGATGTCGCCCGGCTCGACCCGGTAACCGCGGATCTTGAGCTGGCCGTCGGTCCGGCCCAGATACTCAAGGGCTCCGTCGGGCCGCTCGCGCACGACGTCACCGGTGCGGTACGCGCGTACGGTCCGGCCTTCGATCCGTGTGCTTCGGAACCGTTCCTTCGTCTGCTGCGGCTCGTGTACGTATCCGTGGGCGAGACCGACCCCGGCCAGCCACAGCTCGCCGTCCTCCTCCAGCGGGACGACATGGGCCGTCATGCCGGGCAGTGGCCGCCCGATGGGAGGAAGATCCGGCCACGAGTGCGGCGGACCGGTGAGGGTGTGGGCAACAGCGACATGGGTCTCCGCCGGACCGTAGTGGTTGTGCAGACGCGCCGCGGGCAGTCGTCCGAACAGTTCCCGGATCGCGGGTGTGATGTGCAGCGCCTCGCCCGCCACCGCCACCTCGCGCAGAGCGCCGGGCAGGATGCCGAACTCGCCGGTGAGATCCGCCAGTCGACGCAGCGCCACGGGAGGCAGGAAGATCCGCTGTATCTCCCATTCCCGGCACAGCTCCCACACGCGCTGCAGGTCGACGCGGTCGGCGTCGGCCGGTGTGTACAGACAGCCCCCGCTGCACCAAGCCGTGAACACCTCCTGGACGAACACGTCGAAGCCGAGTGAGGCGAACATCAGCGTGCGCAGTGGCTCGGGGGAAGTGCTGGCCAGCGTCCATTCGATCAGGTTGTCCAGGCAACGGTGCGGCATGGAGACCGCCTTGGGCCCTCCTGTGGACCCGGACGTGAAGACCACATACGCGGGATCCTCGCTGCCTGGCTCCGGCGGACGGGGCACCGGGGCATCCCGCACAGTGCCGGACACGACGTACGGCCGGAGAGGAAGCACGACGGGCCCGTCCGGTACGTCCGGGGCGCGCAGCGTCGGCTCGACCAGCGCGAACCGGGCGTGACTGCGCCGCCACATGTGCTCGATGCGGTCCGCCGGATACTGCGGATCGATCACGCAGAAGGCCGCGCCCGCCCGGAGCACCGCGAGGACGGCCACGCCGAGAGCGACTCCGCGAGAAGCCTGGATGAGCACGACGTCCCCGGGGTGCACCCCCTGCCGCAGCAGGTGCGCGGCCAAGTCCGTCGATCTGGCGTCGAGTTCGGCGTAGTCGAGCCTGCCGTCGGGTGCGACCAGGGCGGCCGCCCCGGGGCGGCGCCCAGCCTGGGCGGCGATCATCTCCACTACGCCGGGCAACGCTCTGCCCTCTCCCAGGTGTTCGGCGCGAGTGGGAGCCCGAGCGCCTCGAGGACTGCCACGCGAGTCTCCTCGGCCCTGAGCAGCTCGAACCGGTCGCAGCTCAGGCGCAGCGCACGCTGCTGCCCGGCAGCGCGGGCGAAGCTGGACGGATCGGCATCCGCGGAGGTCAGACGCAGCACCTCCCCCTCCCAGGGCGACGTACGCGCGTGGTGGGCCGCCACCAGATGGCTGAGCCAGTCCGCATACGCGCTCACCATGTGCGTGGCGCTCGCCGCGACCTCTGCCTCGTCGGCGCCTGCCGCACGCAGCGCCGCATGTGCCTGGCGGGCCAGTTCGCCGGTGAGCGCGTCGACGAAGCGCTCTGGGTCTTCGGCCAGTGCGACGGCCTCGATCCGCTGCCTCAGCTCGGGCTCGCTCAGTCGTATGCCCAGACCGCCGAGCCGGGCTCGGTAGTCCGCGGTGATCGTGTCCCACGACGTTGCCTCGGGGTCGAACAGCACGATCACCGGTGGCTCCCCGCCCAGGGCGGCGGCCACCTCGAAGGCGAGCGGTGCCGAGGCGCAGTACGCGGCGACCGCTGCGATCGGCCCCGTCCCGGCCGGCACGTTCGCCAGCAGTCGTGCCGCGTAGCCGGCGCCGCTCACCGCCCGTGGCAGGGGGGATCGCAGCAGGCCGTGTACACGTACCCCGTGCCGGTCCAGGCCCAGTTCGTCGATCCGGGCCTCCTTCCGGTATCCGGGATAGTCGAGTGCGAGAACCACGGGGCCTTCGGTCCGGTGCATGTACGAGGTCCTTTCGCTGCTCACTGCGGGGCCTCGCCGACAAGGCCGGACAGCGTGCGCAGTTGTGCGGTCATCAGGTCGTAACCACCGTCGACGAGGTCCTCCATGGAGGCGAGCTGCTGCCCGGCGACCGCGGTGAGGGCCTGCGGTGCGGTGCCGAGTGCCGGGGTGGCCGCGGCCGAGCCAGGTGAGGAAGCCAGGGGCAGCGTGACGGCGGTGGCTGGCGCGGGGGCCGCGCCCGCCGGGGTCTCCGCCCGTGTGAGCCAGGGCATTTCCGGCGTCGGGTACGGCTCGCGGCGGAAGGGATACCCGGGCAGGTGTACCCGCCCGCCGTCCACACCCACGGCCCGCCAGTCGAGGCTCAGGCCATGGCGGTACAGCTCGGCCAGCGCCTCGTACAGCGCGCCGATGCCGGTCGACTCCCGGGACTGGCTCGCGGTCCATCGGCTGCCGGGCAGCGCCACCCGGGCCAGCGAGGTGAGCACATCGGCGGGCCCGAGCTCGAGGAAGTCGGCGTGGCCCAGCGCGTGCACGGCGGCCAGCGTCCGCTGGAACAGCACGGGCCGGCGCGCCTGACGTACCAGATGTTCCGCGTCCACGACGGACCCGGCGGGAAGCACCTCGCCCCGCGCGCTGTCGCCGCACGGCATGCCCAGGGGCGTGAAGGTGAGGGACTCGGCGACCTCGCGCAGCGCGGGGAGTACCGGGTCGAGCAGCGCGGAGTGGAAGGCCCTGTCCACGTCGAGCGGCCGGCAGGCGATGTGCTTCCCGGCCAGCGTCCGGTGGGCCGTCTCGATGGCCTCGGGGTCACCGGACAGCACGAGTGAGCGCGGCCCGTTGACCGCTGCGATCTCCACCGGCAGCCCGGCGCACCACTGCCGTACGGTGTCGGCATCGCCGTGCAGAGCCAGCATGCGACCGGGAGCGGCGGCGCTCATGAGGTTGCCCCGCGCGACGGTGAACCGCAGCCCGTCGGCGAGTGAGAAGGCGCCCGCGGTGCAGAGCGCGGCCATCTCGCCGAGGCTGTGCCCGAGCACACACTCGGGCTCGACACCGAACTGCCGCCACAGCCGCACGAGGGCCATCTGCAGCGCGAATTGGGCTGCCTGCGTGACCGGCCCCGCACCATCCGAAGGCGGCGTCAGGAGTACGTCGATCAGGCTGCCGGGTTCCTCCTGCCGGTACGTCTCTTCACACTCGTCCAGGACCTCGCGTACGACGGCGTACTGCCGATACAACTCCCGTGCCATGCCCGCGGTGGCATGGCCCTGCCCGGAGAAGGCGAAGGCGATCGGCCCTGCGGTACTCGGCTGGTCCCCATCGGGCATTCCCAGAAACCGGTCGAGGCCGTCGGCCAGTTCGGTGGCGGTCCGGCCGTGCACCACCGTGCGGTGAAAATGGTGCGTGCGGCCGAGCGCCAATGTGGTGTGGACGTCGGCGACGCCGAGCCAGGGCCGTGCTCGCAGCTCGTCCCGCAGTCGAGTGGCGACCTCGTGCAGGGCCTCCTGGGATCGTGCGCTGACAGGCACCGGGAGCGGATGAGCGGGCTGCGGCCGGACCGTCGCCACCGGCGGTTCCTCGAGGAGCACATGGGCGTTCGTACCGCCGAACCCCAGCGCGCTGACCCCGCCGCGGCGCGGGACTCCCTGCGGCGTCCGCCACTCCTCGGCCGCGGTGGCCAGGCGGAACGGGCTGGTGTCCCAGGGCAGCCGGGGACTTGGCCGGGTCACGTTCGCGGTGGGCACGATGGTGCCGTGCCGCAGCATCAGTACCGTTTTGACAAGCCCCGCCATCCCGGCACAGGTGTCCAGGTGTCCGAGGCTGGGTTTGACGGAGCCGAGGGTACAGAACCCTGTCCTGCCCTGCTGCGAGCGGTACGCCCGTGACAGCGCCTCGAACTCCACCGGGTCGCCGAGCTCGGTGCCGGTGCCATGGGCCTCCACATGGCCGACGGAATCCGCCTCGATGCCCGCGCGAGCCAGAGCGAGCCGGACGACCTCCGCATGGCCCTGCACGCCAGGGGCGGTGAAGCCGGCCTTGGCAGCGCCGTCGTTGTTCACCGCCGAGCCGAGGATCACCGCATGGATCTCGTCCCCGTCCGCAAGGGCCGCATCCAGCCGCTTGAGCAGCACGGCGGCAACACCGTTGCCGCCGACCGTGCCGTCCGACGCGTCATCGAAGGCCCGGCACACCCCGCTCGGCGACAGGATGAACTCCGGATCGTGCGCGTATCCGGCGTCCTGGGGCAGATGCACGGCCGCGGCCCCGGCCAGAGCCAGGTCGTTCTCGCCCGACAGCAGTGACTGGGCGGCCAGATGGACCGCGACGAGCCCGGTCGAGCAGGCGCTTTGGACGGCGACGGCCGCACCCGTCAGACCGAGACGGTAGGCGACCCGGGTGGCGAGGAAGTCCTGCTGCCCGCCGATCAGCCCCTGCATCTCCTCCATGATGTTCGCCGAGGGCGCGGCGCCCCCCATGCCGTGCCGCGCGAAGTAGGGCAGACCGGGGCCGTACAGGTTCATCCCGCCTCCGGCATACACTCCGATGCGACGGTCTCGGGGCTGGTCCGCGTACCCGCCGTCCTCCAGGGCATGGGCGCAGCACTCCAGGAACAGACGGTGTGACGGATCGGTGAGGCTTGCCTCCTTCGGGCTCATGCCGAAGTGGTCCGCGTCGAAGCACTCGGCGTCTTCGAGTACTCCTGCGGCCCGCACCCGCCCGTCGCTCTGCCCCGCGCCCAGGGTGCGCACACTGCTTCTGCCGGCGCGCAGATTTCCCCAGAGCGCGTCCAGGTCTGGCGCGCCCGGCAGCCGCGCCGCCATGCCGATGACGGCGATCCGCCCGTCGGTGGACACCGGCGCGGGCCCGGAGGGCTGGGGCCCGTCGGCTGCACCGGGGGCGAGGTGCGCGGCGAGCGCGGCGATGCTGGTGTGCTCGAAGAGGGCGGTGTCATCCAGAGAAAGGCCAAGAGCGGCTTCCAGGCGGACCTTGATCCGCATCAGCGACAGGGAGGTGAGTCCCAGGTCGAAGAAGGAGGCCTGCGGATCGGCCGTGCCGCCGAGCACCTCCTCGACGAGCGCCCCGATGCGCTGCCGCAGCTCCCGATCACTGAGCGAGCCCATGTCAGCGCTCCTCTCCCTGCAAGGCGGTCAGGCGGTGGGCGACCCCGCGGATCGTGGGCGCGGCGAAGAAGTCGGCCACGGGTATGCGATGCCCGAGCTCCGTGAAGATGCGCTCCAGGACACGTACCGACGACAGGGAGTTGCCGCCGATGTCGAAGAAGGAGCGGTCCGGCGCGATCGGGTCGATGCCCAGCTCGACCGCCCACAGCTTGTGCACCATACGCTCGAGCTCGCTGAGCTCGAAGTCCGTCGCGATGGCGGTCGGTTGCGCGCGCAGGGCGAGGAGCTCGTCGCGGGCGAGCTTGCCGGTTGCGCCGTACGGAATCCGGTCGAGTCGCACCCAGGACTGCGGTACGAGGTAGTGCGGCAGCACCGCGGCCAGCTGCGCGCGCAGCGGAGCGCTCCAGTCGCCGTCGGGCGCATGCGTCGGCGAGAGCACCACGAAGGCGGCGAGTTCGGTGTCACCGGACTCGTCGGGGCGGGCCAGGACGACGGCCTCGCGCACCCCGTCGAGGCGGCCGAGCGCCCACTGGGCCTCCTCGGGCTCCACCCGGTAGCCGCGGATCTTCACCTGATCATCGATGCGGCCGATGTACTCGAGGACGCCGTCGGCACGCCAACGCACCAGGTCACCGGTGCGATAGCGGCGTTCGCCGGAGTCCGGCGCGTCAAAGAAGCCGCGCGCGGTGGTGTCTGGGTTGCCGTGGTAGCCGTGCGAGACGGCGACACCGCCGATGACGAGCTCGCCGGGGACACCGATCGGCACCGGCCGGCCCGAGTCGTCGGACACGACGAGCGTGACATTGTCCACCGGCCGTCCGATCGGCACCACCGTCTCGGTCGCCGGGTCCACCCGGTGCGAGGTGACCACGATGGACGTCTCGGTGGGCCCGTACTGGTTGTACAGCGTCAGCTCGGGGCGCCGTGCGGCCAGATCGCGCAGCTCGGGGGTGAGCGTCAGCTTCTCGCCGCCGATCAGCAACTGGCGCAGGGACGGGACTGCCTTGAGCTCCCGCACCAGGTACTTGAGGGGGGTGAACGGCACGCTCATGCGCTCCACCCCGAAGTGGCGCAGCTGCGCCGCGACCGCTGCCGGGTCATAGCGGGTCTCGTCGTCGATGGTGATCAGCGCCTGCCCCGAGGCGAGGGTGGAGAAGATCTCCTGGACGCTCACATCGAAGCCAGCCGACGCCCACTGCACGGTCCGCAGCGCGCCGAGCGTGCGCAGTTGCCAGCGGATCAGGTTCACCGGACCCCGGTGCGGGACGGCGACCGGCTTGGCACGGCCGCTCGAGCCCGAGGTGTAGATGAAGTACGCCGTGTCCGCGGCGTCCACGACCCGGCCCAGCGGCCCGTCCTCACCACTCGGTGCCACGTCCTCCAGCCACTGCACGGGGCACGGCAGTGCGTCGGCAACGTCGCCGTCGAGCGTCTGGTCGGCGATGACAAGGCGGGCTCCGCTGTCCGTCAGCATGAACGCGCGCCGCTCGGCGGGCAACGCCCGATCAACCGGTACGTAGGTGGCGCCGCACTTGAGTACGGCGAGTACCGCTGTCACCAGGCCCGGGCCGCGCGGCACGCTGACTGCGGCGACCTCGCCCTTGGCCAGGCCCCGGTCGGCGAGCCGCCGTGCGAGGCGGTTCGCCGCGGCGTCCAGCTGTGCGTAGGTGAGCGGATCGCCCACGCCGGCCACCGCGAGGGCGTCCGGTGTCAGGGCGGCCTGCTCCTCGAACAGCCCGTGCAGCGTGGCGGGTTCGATGTCGGTGCGCTCACCCTGGAAGCCGGCCAGGGTCCGCTCATCGCCCGCGGTCAACGCCAGTAGCTCGGACAGCGCGGCACCGGGCGAATCCACCGCGCCGCGCAGCAGGTTCTCGGTGTACTCGACGATCCGCCGCACCGTCGACTCGTCGAAGAGACCGGCATCGTATTCGACGGTGCAGCGGATGCCCGCCGCGTGGTCGGTGAAGTAGAAGGTCAGGCCGAACGGTGCCTGCTTGCGCGGTACTTGGCGGAACTCGGCGGTCAGCCCGGTGTTCTCGAAGACGGAGCCCAGCTCCTCCTCGTACTCCACCATGACCTGGAACAGGGGGTTCGCGCCGCTGCTGCGGTCGGGATTGACGGCCTCGACGATCTGGTCGAACGGGACACCCCTGTGGTCCATGGCCGCCGTGGTGCGGGCCTTGACGCGGTGCAGCAGTTCCCGGAAGCCGATGCCGCCGGACAGATCGAGCCGCAGCGCGACCGTTTCGACCCACATGCCTATGACGTCGGCGGCGTCCTCCGGCCGGTTGGTGACCGCCGTACCGATGACGATGTCATCCTGCGCGGCGAACCGGCCCAGGGTGGCGGACACCGCACCGAGCAGCGCCATGAAAGGCGTGCAACCCTCGGCCCGGGCAAGACGGCGGACGCCGCTGCGCAGCCGGCCGTCGGTCTCGTGCACCAGCGTGGCTCCGCGGACCTCGTGCCCGGCCGAGCGCGGCCGGTCAGTGGGCAGGCCGAGCGGGGTGGCGTCCGCCAACTCCCGTTTCCAGTAGGCAAGTCCCTCGGGCGTGGGGCTTTCCTGCGCAGCGGTGGGCCACAGGGGCAGTTCGGGCAGATCGGTGGGCTCACCCGGCCAAGCACGGTAGTACGCGGCGAGGTCCCGGCACAGGATGCGGGTCGACAAGGCGTCGAGCACAGTGTGGTGGGCCACGAGGTAGAGCAGATGGCGCCCTCCGTCGAGTTTGCCGATCCTGGCGCGCAACAGCGGGCCGACGGCAAGGTCGAAGTCCGCCTCGTCCTCGAGATCCCGCAGCCTCAGCAGCGCGGCTGTGTCGTCGAGGCCGGGCAGGTCCGTCACCGGGCAGTCCACCGCGACCGTGTCGAGCACGACCTGTTCCAGCTGGCCGGCCCGTTCCCGGAAGACGGTGCGCAGTTGGGGATGGCGCGCCACGACCTGATGCAGGGCGGCCCGCAGCGCGTCGGTGTCGAGCGGGCCCTCGATGAACAGGGCCTTCGGCTCGTAGTAGGTGTGGCTCCCGGGGTCCATCCGGTCGAGCAGCCACAGCTGACGCTGCAGCGGGGTGGCAGGGGCGGTGCGGGGCGACACGGCAGGGGCGGGAGCGGTTTCGGTTCGCTCGGCGGACGCGGCGCGCAGCCGGTTGAGTTCGGGCAGCCCGCCGAGCATGAGGTCAGGGGCGACCCCGAAGTCGATGAAGCACCCGATCTCGTCCGCACCCGCGGCCGTCAACGAATCGAGGACGGGCCGCACTTCGGTGGCACTGCCGATCAAAGCCCGGGTTTCGCAGTAACGCTCGTAGGCCAGGTCGAGGACGTAGTCGAGGTCGTCCTGGTGCGTGGTCAGCAGATCTACGTCGATGCCGAGGCTGTTGGCGGCGTTGTCGAACAGGTCGATCGAGGAGCGCAGATAGTCGCAGAACGGCTTGCGCGCCTCTTGCCTGGCGCGTTCCGCGTCGGGCCCGAGATAGGTGTGCACCAGAACAACGACGCGTCCGGTTTCGGGATCGAGGCCGTGGGCCGCACGGGCGGCACGGTAGCGGGCGATGTTCGCGGCGAGGTCCTCGACGCTCTGGGCCATGAGGTTGGTGACGATGCCGAGTCCGGCCCGTGCCGCCCGCTCATAGCTCTCGGGGTTGGACAGGACCGCGGCGAACAGCGGGACGTCGTCGCCCTGCACGGGGTTGGGATGCAGGCTCACCTCTGTCGGGCGGCCGTCGCCCGAGGTCACGGTCAGCGGCCGACCGGACCACAGTCGCCGGAAGGTGTCGAGGTGTGCATACATGATGTCCCGCTGCCGGCCGTAGTTCTCCGGTGCCAGGACGAAGTCGGTGGAGTGCCAGCCGCTGGCGAAGCCGAGCCCGACCCGCCCACCGGACAGGTTGTCGACGACCGCCCACTCCTCCGCCACCCGGATGGGGTTGTGCAGGGGCAGCACGACGGAGCCCGCATGCAGTCGGACCCGGGAGGTGCGCGTGGCCAGGGAGGCCGCCAGAACGGAAGGGTTGGGAAAGAGCGCGCCGAACGAGTGGAAGTGCCGTTCCGGCAGCCACAGGGCGTGGAAACCCTGCTCGTCGGCGTACTCAGCGGCCTGCAGCAGGTGCTGGTAGGCGAGGGCGCTGTCGGGCTCGGGGTAGTCGCCGAAGAAGTAGAGACTGAAGTCGGGGGAAGTGCGCGCGGCGGTGCCCGCAGGCGTGCGCCCGGCGGTGCCGGCAGCCGTGAGGTGTGGTGTGCCGGGACGGGACACCCGGGCCGGCCGCCGGTTGGTGGTTCCGTCGGCAGAGGCAGGCTCGGCGGTCGCGGCAGCGGCGTCGGACCGGTCCGTCCCGAGTGGGGGGTGTACGGCGGGCAGGGCGGGCGGAGCCCCGGTGGCCGGGCCGGGTCGCAGACCGCTGAGTATTTTCAACTGTTCGGCCGTCAGCTCGGAGAAGCGGGTCATCATCTTGCCCGCCAGTTGCAGTTGGTCGGTGAAGAGGGCAAGCGCGGAGTCGTAGGCGTCGGCGGTCGGCACCGGGGGCGGTGCGGCGGGCGCGGTGTGCACGGTGGCGGACCGGACGGGCTCCGCAGCCGGGGCAGCCGGGGCAGCCGGAGCGGCCGGAGCAGTTGCAGCGGCCGGAGCAGCTGGAGCAGTGGCGGGAGCCGGAGGTTCCGCGGCACGGCCGGCCACCGTTTCGGCCAGCTTCCCCGGCGTGTCCACGTCCGTGAAGAGTTCGCGCACGGACACCCGTACGCCGAACTCGGACTGCACGGCCCTGGCCAGCGCCATGAGCGACAGCGAGTCAGCTCCCGCGGCGACGAACGAGCGGCCGGGGTCGAGCTGTTCTGCCGGGACGCCAAGCCGGCTCGAGACAAGGGCGAGCACCTCACCCGCGGTTACGTTCACTTCCGCTGCTCCAATCCACTTGTCTGACCTGCATTGACCTGCGTACGCGTTGCGCTGGACGGCATCGGCGAGGCGATGACCGGGCCGGACGGGAACGGGCCTGGGCTCATGCCTCACGTCGCCAGTAGACGCCCAGGCCGTCGATGTCCCGGATGGGGTCCGTGATCCCGAACTTGGCCCTCCAGTCGTGTACTGCTTCGGCGCACACGGGAATGTGGTAGTCGTCCACGATCACGAACCCGCCGGGCGAGACCTTGGGATACAGGTGGACCAAGGTGTCCATCGTCGACTCGTACAGATCGCTGTCCAGGCGCAGCACGGCGAGCCGGTCCACCGGAGCGGTGGGGAGCGTGTCGCGGAACCAACCGGGCAGGAACCTCACCTGGTCGTCGAGCAGGTCGTACCGCTCGAAGTTCCGGCGGACCGTGGGCAGATCGGTCGCCATGAAGTCGTTGTAGCGATCGGAGGCGAGCTCCTGGTCCCCCGCGTGGGTCGACTCGTCCGCCCTCGGCATGCCCTCGAAGGAGTCCGCCACCCAGACGCACCGGTCGGTCACACCGTGGGCCTTGAGCACGGCCCGCATGAAGATGCAGGTCCCACCGCGCCACACGCCGGTCTCGATGAAGTCACCTGGTACGCCGTCCGCGAGTGCCGTCGTCACGCAGTGCTCGACGTTCTCGAGACGACGTATCCCGATCATGGTGTGCGCCACGCTCGGCCAGTCGACGCCGAGTCTGCGGTTGAGTTCGTCGTACTCGTGCGCCGGGGCCCAGCTGGCCGGTACGGGCGCGTCCTCGTAGATGGTGTTCGCCAGTACCTTCTTCATCAGATCCAGGTAGAGCTGTGCCGTCGAGTCCATGCAACCGTCCTGTCAGAGCTGGGGCGCGTCTCACGCCCTGGAGACGAATGGCGGCTGTGCCGCGACCGGTGCGGGTTTGTCTTTGCCGGACACCCGCACGTACCAGACCGCGACCAGGATCAGTGCACAGATCTCGGCGAGCGAGACGGCATCGAAGGAGCCGTGGAAGGCGGTCTCCGCAAGGTAGGTGATGCCCGGCAGCGTGGTGAGGAGGACGATCGCCACCATGGGGTCGGTGCGCTGCAACCCGGCCTGCAGTGCGAACAGCGGCAGAGTCACAGCGAGCACACCGGTGAGCAGCATCGTCGGCAGCTCCCCGGTCCAGTCACTGCCGGGTCCGCCGACGAGGAGCAGGAGCAGTCCGCCGCACACGTACGTGAGGTGGAACCGGTGTGCCGTGACGTACACGGGGTCGACGCCTTGCCTCCCCAGCTCCGCTGAGATCAGGGCGAGTACGGGCGCGCCGACACCCGCGACGACCACCAGGGCGAGACCTGATACCACCCCCGGCCCGAACGCGCCGTCCTCGGTGAACCGCTGTCCGACCGCGACACCGAGCAACACCAGGACGACCGCGGCGAACCAGCCCTGCCGCGACACTCGGCGCCCCTGCCCGGCCAGGCCGAGCAGCGCGAGCACGATCGGGCCCATCGCCGTCTCGACACCGGTGGCCAGCGTGGCGGGCACCCAGGTCAAGGAGGCATAGAAGCTGAGGAAGGTGACGGCCGTGACGACGTTCATCGCCACGAGCAGACCACGGGCCGGGGGGGCGGTGACTCCTACCGGTCCGCTCCGCATGCGGCGGACCAGCAGGACCGTGTTGAACAG
The DNA here is from genome assembly GCF_042714835.1 of Streptomyces sp. NPDC058678. NCBI lineage: Bacteria > Bacillati > Actinomycetota > Actinomycetes > Kitasatosporales > Streptomycetaceae > Streptomyces > Streptomyces sp. NPDC058678. Next base: position 36,863 of record NZ_JBHXSG010000005.1, read on the forward strand.
CACGGCCGCGGCGGCGAATCCGGCGCAGGAAAGGGCGAGGCTGCCGCTGGAGTCCAGGGTGCCCGACACGAAGCCGTACACGCCGGCCTGCAGCAACACGGAGGTGACGATGTAGAGAACGGGCAAGGTCAAGCCCCGGCTTCCGAGACCTGGAACAGGGTTCCGGAGTCCTCCATCTCGTGCAGCACCGCGAGGCTGTGCTCGATGAGTTCGGCGTCCTCGTGCACGAAGAAGGCAGTGCCGCAGGAACCCGTGGTCAGCTGGGTGTCCCGCAGTACGTCGTTGACCTGCGGCAGCCGGGCCACACTGTGAAAGCCGGGCAGCCGACGCAGTTCGCGCAGGCCGTCGGCGGAGGTCAGGATGCCCGGGCGGTGAGCGCGCAGGAAGACCTTGGCCAGGGTGCGGGCCGGGCCGTACGGCAGGTCGAACCGGTTACGGAAGTCGTCGGGGCGCAGAAGTCGCTCGGCGACCAGGTGCTGGCTGCTGTAGCCGAAGGCGCAGTGGTAGGCGTCGGGTGACAGATAGGGGCCCATCAACCGCGAGTTGACCTCGACGAGCCGGGGTCCGTCGGCGGTGAGCATCACCTCGGTATGGGCCGCGCCGTCCTGGATGCCGAGCACGTCGAGGCAGCGCTTGCTGTAGTTGACGAGCTCCCGCTCGCGCTCGTCCGGGATGGTACGGCTGATGATGTGCCGCAGCACCGGACTGCCCTCGACGCGATCGATGCGCTCGGCGTACAACTCGGCGAGCAGATGCCGGCCGTCCATGCTCACCGTGTTCACGATGTACTGCGAGCCGGCCAGGAACTCCTGGGCGAGGACACCTTCGTTGATCTCGCCCATGAGGTTGCGCTGTCCGGCGATCGCACGAAAGGCGGCGAGGGCCTCGTCGGAGGTGGAGCAGATCTGGCAGCCGTCGCTGCCCGCGCTGTTGAACGGCTTGATCACCAAGGGATACGACGCCCATTGGGCGAGGACGGCCCTCAGCTCATCCTCGGTGCGCACGACACTGCTGCGGGCATGGGCCAGGCCGGCCCCGGCGAGGGCCTGCTGCATCCGATACTTGTCACGGCGGGCCGAGCGCAGTGCATGGTCGTGGTGCGGGAGCCGGAGCCGCTCGGCGAGTTCGTCGGCAAGGGTGACGCCGAACTCGCTGCCGGCGACGATCGTGCGTACGCCGAGTGCGCGCAGCTGCTCCGCCGTGCTGTCCAGGTCGGAGTGCAGGACGGTCTTGACACCGGTGCGTTCCGTCCCTGCAAGCGACGCGCGGTCCTCCGGGTAGACCTCGAGTAATTCGGCTCCCTCCTCCTGGAGAGCATCGGCGAGCTGGGCTCCGCTGGAGGCCGGGACGACGAGCGCGATCACAGAGCAGTCCTTTCGGCGAACGTGGCAACTTCATCGGTACGGGGCCGGGCGATCTGGTCCCCGGCCACGGCCGCGTGCTGGGCGGCCGCCCGCAGGTAGTTGACGATGGGGTGGCGGGCACCTGCAGCAGCGCCGAGGACCCAGATGCGTTCCGGGGTGCCCCGATCGGGAAACCGGACCCTCAGGTCGGCGAGGAGTTCGGGCTCCGGGCCGTCCCCGTCGTAGCCGATGTGCAGTCGGCCAACCGTTCCGGTGAGCCGGCGAGTACGGTATCCGGCGGCGACGACCACCTGGTCGAAGCTCTCGCGCGAGCCGTCCGGCCAGTCCACCTGCCAGCCGACATCGGTGCGCTTGATCCGCTCCAGGTAGTCGGGGGCCACGCGCAGTCTGCCCGCTGCGGCATGGGATCCGAGCAGCTTGGCATTGTGCAGCGGGATCGCGGAGATGTAGCGCGACATCAGGGTGCGGTACCGGGCGAGGACGTCCGTGGCGGCCTGGGGCCGCCAGTGCGGCACATGCTCGTTGAGTGCGTCTATCACCTCAGCGACGATGTCCTGCCACGGGATGCGGCCCTCGTCGGCGAGTTGTGCCTCTTCGCGCAGCAGCCGAGTGGCCATGTCCGCCCCGGAGCGGGTGCGCACCCCGCGGGCCTCCGGGTGGCTGCGGCGTATGGCCCGCACGAGCATGCGGGCGAGTGAGCCGTCGAAGGACGCCTTCTCGGGATCGAGTGCCGCCCAGTCGCTCGGGCCGATGGCCGGCTCGGCGCTGCGGCGCAGACGGGTGCGTACGGCCGGCAGGGTGGCGGAAGGAGAAGTGAGGACACAGTACCGACGGCCTTGCTGGGACAGGACGAGGGCGGCGTCGATGGCCGACAGCTTGGAGCCGAGCACAAGGACCCGTGCGTCGTGCGGCAGTCGCCGCAGCCGGTCGGCCGGGTAGGGCGACTCGATGAGGCACGGGTCACCCTGGTGGGCGCTGACCTCGGCGGGCAGCCGGGGGGCGTCGGCGCCCGCGCAGAAGATGACGTCGGTGCCCTCGACGGTGGCGCCGTCGGCCAACTCGACCTGGTAGGTGCCGTCGTCAAGGCTGTTGATGGCGACCGCCCGTTCCCGGATGTGGGTGACCTTGGTGCCCATGGCGCGAGCCCGGTCGCGGTACTGGCCGTAGCGCTCCCTGCAGTACTGCCCGACGAGATACCGGGGCACGAAGTCGTCATGGTGTACCGGATGGCCGCGTGCCGCCAGGTAGTCGAGGAAGTCGGATCGCCCCTCGGCCAGCAGGGACGTCACGTCCACGGAGGTGTTGCAGAGAAGCGTGGGGTCGGTGGTGCCGAAGGCGGTGCCGAACCCGATGGCACCGGGCGCCACCAGGGTGATGCGTTCGTTGCCGGGCGCACCGGCCAGGTGGGCCAACGCGCTGACAGCGGTGGCACCACCCCCGATGATGACAATTCTCTTGGTCACAGGCTTGTCCGTTGCTGCTCAACTGGTTCCCGGGCGATACGTCCCGAGCGGTCGGCGGTCGAGAAGTGGTACTCCGGAGTGACGACCCCGCGCCGAACTTTCACGGCGTCGACGAGGAAAGACGGGGAAACCCTGTCGAGATGGTCGGTGGCAATGGAACCGGCTACGGCGATACGTATCTTCATTCCCGTCCACTTACTTGCTCATGGTTCTGCGGACCTGGTTCGGTCAGCCGCCCCTGTCAAGCGCGCCGTCGTTCAGGAGAGGCCGGCGGCGTTGCGGAGGGCGTCGGTGCGGTCGGTGCGTTCCCAGGTGAAGTCGGGCAGTTCGCGGCCGAAGTGGCCGTAGGCGGCGGTCTGGGCGTAGATGGGGCGGAGCAGGTCGAGGTCGCGGATGATCGCGGCGGGGCGCAGGTCGAAGACCTGGGCGATGGCGTCCTCGATGCGGCTCTGCGGAACCCGGCCGGTGCCGAAGGTCTCCACGAACACGCTGACCGGTTCGGCCTTGCCGATGGCGTAGGCGACCTGGACCTCACAGCGCTCGGCGAGACCTGCGGCGACGATGTTCTTGGCGACCCAGCGCATGGCGTAGGCGGCCGAGCGGTCGACCTTGGACGGGTCCTTGCCGGAGAAGGCGCCGCCGCCGTGGCGGGCCATGCCGCCGTACGTATCGATGATGATCTTGCGGCCGGTCACGCCGGCGTCGCCCATCGGGCCGCCGACCTCGAACCGGCCGGTGGGGTTGACCAGCAGACGGTATCCGTCGGTGTCGAGGGAGATGCCGTCCTCGGCAAGCTGCTTCAGGACGACGTCGACCACGTGTTCCTGGATGTCCGGCAGCAGCAGCGAGTCCAGATCCACGTCGGCCGCGTGCTGCGAGGAGACCACGACGGTGTCCAGGCGTGTCGGGCGGCTGCCCGAGTACTCGATGGTCACCTGGGTCTTGCCGTCCGGGCGCAGGTAGGGGACGGTCCCGTTCTTGCGGACCTCGGTCAGTCGCCGCGACAGGCGGTGTGCCAGATCGATCGGCAGCGGCATGAACTGGGGTGTCTCGTCGGTCGCGTAACCGAACATCAGGCCCTGGTCGCCGGCGCCCTGCTGGTCGATCGCATCGCTCCTGTCCGCGGCAGCGGCCTCGATCCGGGTCTCGTACGAAGTGTCGACACCCTGCGCGATGTCCGGGGACTGCGCGCCGATGGAGACGGAAACGCCACAGGAGGCGCCGTCGAAGCCCTTCCTCGACGAGTCGTAGCCGATCTCGAGGATCTTCTCGCGCACCAACTGCGCGATCGGGACGTATGCCTTGGTGGTCACCTCGCCGGCCACGTGCACCAGGCCGGTGGTGACCAGCGTCTCCACGGCGACCCGGGAAGTCGGGTCCTCTCGCAGAAGCGCGTCGAGGATGGTGTCGCTGATCTGGTCAGCAATCTTGTCAGGATGCCCCTCGGTCACGGACTCCGAGGTGAACAGTCGACGGGACACAACGCTCCCTGAGGTTGCAGCGGCAGCCGACCGCTGAGGGGATTCGGGAAGGGCACTTCGGGCTCCGGCCCAAAAGGGGAAGCCGTCACTCTTGGCGCTGGTGGCGGACACCGCGTCGAAGTGCGTGGTCGTCGAGTCGGCACCGGAGTTGGGGTGCTACGGACGGTCGACGGTGTGTGGCAGGCTCCTGGGATCGGCTTTCCGCAGACCTCGCAGCGGCAGCACCGTGCCGTGGCGTGGAAAGCAGACTGCGGCTACCCAAAGGGAGCGCATCTCACAAGGAGCTGCAGGTGTATCCGCTGGGGAATGGCTCGAGACGCCCGCGCTGGGCCAACGCCTGTGGCCGGCCAGCAGGTTGAGGCGGAACTCTCGATGTGGCCCAGGGCGGCCCTGACCCAGGATGCCGGGCGGGCCGCCCTGCGAGACGCCTGGACTGGATCAGTCCTGCGGCGTGGCGTACACCACCCAGTTGTCGTGGGTGTGCGGGTACGGGCGGAAGTCGCCGTGCGGCGGGTCGTCCCAGGAGATCCGGCGAATCTCGTGAATGGTCCAGTCGGAGAAGAGCTCGCGCATCTCCTCCTCGCTGTAGTAGCGGAACAGCGTGTCCTTGTAGGCGAAGGTGTGCGGCGCGATCTCGTCGCCCTCGCCGTAGGTGCCGTCGTCGAGGGTGAAGGCGTTGGTGACGAACAGGCCACCGGGCGCCACGATGCGACGGGCCTCGGCTATCAGGTCGGTGGGGTCCTGGATCTGGCCGAACACGTCGAAGCACGTCACCGCGTCCACCGAGGCGTCGACGAGCGGCAGGTTCGTCGCATCGGCGCGCAGCAGGAACGAGCGCTGCTTGATCACGCGGCGGGCATTCGCCAGGCCGGTGGGGGCGATGTCGACGCCGAGCGCGTTCAATCCGGCCTCGGCCAGGGCGGCGAGGTTACGCCCGTCCCCGCAGCCCAGGTCGACAACTGTGTTGGTGCTGCGTCCCTTGAGGGCCTCGATCGCCTGAGGAATGACCGGAATCGGGTCCTCCTGCCAGAGCGGACCTGCACTCTGGTCCTGGTACGCCTTCTCCCATCCGTACTGAAGCTCCGCGTACTCCACCGCGCTTGTCATACTGCCTCCTTAGGATGACTTACATAGGTCATCTTATTGCCTCTCCATGACTCGTAAAGGGGTGTCTCAACATCTGAGCCGCTCCCTCATCCGGCCAGGTCGAGCCACCTCAGGCCCGCGGTTGTGGCGGCCGCAGCCACCACCACGACCAGGAACGGGGCGCGCCGCCAGATCGCCAGACCCGCGACAGCGAGCCCCACGGCGCGTTCATCGAGCGCCAGTTGCTGCTGATCGACGAACGTCTGAGTGGCGATGAGGGCCGCGAGCAGCGCAACGGGCACCACGCCCGCGACCCGCGCGACGGCCGGCCGGCCGAGCGCCTTCTCCGGGACCAACAAGCCCGCCAGCTTGAGCGCGAAACACGCGGCCGTCGCGAGGAGAATCCAGGTCCAGCTCATGCGGCACCTCCACGCCCGGTCACACTTCCCCCTGCGCACTGATCGTCCGCCGGGCCACTGTTCACGGGCTTGGCTTCTGGCGCGCCGCCGTTCACGTTCAGGCTGTCGCGCCGGCGGGCCTGCGCAGTTGGCAGCAGCAGGACGCTCAGAGCCGTGAGCCCGGCGATCACCACGGGCAAGCCCGAACCGACGAGCGGCGACGCGGCGATCGCCACCAGGCCCGCGAGGACGAAGACGAACTGGCCGGCCCGCTCACGCAGTCGCGGTGCCACCAGCGCCAGGAAGGCGGCAGAGGAGGCCGCGTCGAGCCCGAGTGCCTTGGGATCGGCCAGCAGCGAGCCGGAGAGGGCGCCGATCAGAGTGGTCAGGTTCCAGAACAGGAACACCACGGAGCCGGTGACCCAGTAGGCGAAGCGACTCGCCGCCGGCGTCGGCTTGGCTATCGCCATGGCCGTACTCTCGTCGCTCAGCAGATGAGCCGCAGGCAGGAGCGATCTCGCACGCAGGTCCAGTACCGGCCGCAGGCTCACCCCATAGAAGAGGCTGCGCACTCCGAGCAGTGCGGCGGTCGCGGACGCGGCCACCCCGCCGCCGCCCGCCGCGAGCGTCCCCACCAGGGCGAGTTGGGCCGAACCTCCGTAAAGGAGGAGGGACAGAAACTGCGTCTGCCCTATGCTCAGGCCGCTGGAAACGGCCAGGGCCCCGTAGGACAGACCGTAGGCACCGACGGCCAGGCCGACCCCCAGGGCGTCGCGCACAAGCCTGGATTTCTCCTTGCGCGATAGTTGATCTTGCTCCTGGAACACCACGAGGAGCCCTTCCACGGATCACATCGACGGGGCAGCCCAGATCCTGAGACGCCCCCTTTACGTCATGGATACTACTTAGTATGACTGTCTCCTGTCATTACGGAGCTCTAGCATGACACTCAGGTGCGTGGGTGCCCGTTGGCCGCAAGACATGTGAGGGAAGATGAAGCACTACTTGGACCGCTTCGAGGCCCTGCTGGGGCTTACCCCGATCAAGCCCATCACGATTGACATCCAAGGGGAGCCACGAACGATCCAGCTGAAGCTCGAGGGATACAACATCTCCGGCTCGATCAAGGCCCGTACCGCCTACGGACTTGTGCGCGGCCTCGTCCAGGACGGCAGGATCAGGCCCGGCATGCGGCTGCTCGAGTCCACGTCGGGCAACCTCGGCGTCGCCCTGGCGGGCATGGCCCGCTACCTGAACATCGGCTTCACCGCCATACTCGATCCCATGAGCACGGTCGAGGTCCGCAGTCGTCTGACGGACCTCGGCGCCCACATCGTGATGGTCGACAAGGTCGACGAGGCGGGCGGGTACCTGCTGTCACGACTGGCCAAAGTCCAGGAGATGCTCGAGGCCGATGACAGCTATGTGTGGGTGGACCAGTACAACAGTCCGAAGAACCCGGAAATACACCGCCGGATGACCGGACCAGAGATCCTCGACCAACTGGCGACCCCTCCGGATGCGCTGTTCGCGGCCGTTTCCACCGGCGGTACGTTTGCAGGGATCAGCCAATGCTTCCGCGACCGAGGCGTCGCCACCCGCATGGTGGCGGTCGACGTCGACGGCTCCGTCGCCTACGGCGGCGAGCCCGGTCGACGGTATCTGTCCGGCATCGGCGCCAGCCGACCGTCCTCCTTTCTCAAGGAATCCCTGATCGACCACTATGCCTATGTGGACGTCGGTGAAGCCGCCTACTACTGCAGGACAGTTCTGGCGACGACGGGTGTTCACCTCGGCGCTTCGTCCGGCGCGGTCGTGGCAGCTTGCGCGCGCTACCTGCGCGAGAATCCCGACGTCCGCGACGCCCTGTGCATCTGCGCGGACGGCGGAGAGAAGTACGAAAGCACCATCTACTCCGACGAGTGGTTAGAAGCGATCGGGACGACACTCCGGCCGACCGGCGTCACCGGATAGACCCGCAAGCTCAGGCCGGCGCGCCTGCCCTGAACAAAAGGAATGAAGGATAGGACCGAGGTGCAGAAAAGCAGCTTGGCCGAGCGCTTTCAGTCGCTCGAGAGGCATGCCTCAGGTGGCCCCCGCGTGGATGTGGGAGACGTGGTCGACATGCCGACTGCCGAACTTCGGTTCGCCGACGAACATGACGTGGCGCAGACTCTCGTGCTCAGCGCGTTATGTGCCCGCATGGACGGCGGCGAGTCGATCGCGTCAGCTCTCGGCAAGACCGCCGAACGGTATATCGCATCCTCTTTTCTCTACACGGGTCGGATCCTGCCCCGGGCGATGGAACTGATCGAACTCCTCGACCGCGGAGCAGACGAAAAGTCACCGGACCTCCTCACCGAAGCGGCTGACCACCTCAGCCAGGGCTGGACCGACTATTCACAGTCCGTGTTCCCTGCGGCTTTCGCCAGGCTCGCCGACGAACTCGGCCTCGACGTGACTCTCGAGCAGTTCACCGAGGTTTCGTTCGTGTCCTGGAAGCAGGGGCTGGCCAGCGCCACAGCAAATGACGCGGAGCGGGCGCTGTCGTCCTTCGAAGTATCGCTCGAGCGCTACCGCAACTACCGCTACTACGCGGACGCCGCCTGGCTGCACACGGATGTGGTCATCGCCCATCTACTGGCCGGCCGCGAGGACGAGGCGTCGGCCACCGTGCAGGCGCAGCGGGACTACGTGGAAGAAATCCTCGGCTCCCACCCACTCGTCGAAGGTGCCGGGGACGAGTCGTACGCCTTCCAACTCGGGGACGTACGCAGCGGCAACTACGGCACGTTCGTGGAGTCCTCCACGGTGCGACCGCAGGTGCTCACCACCCGCGACGCGGCCCTGCTGAATCGCTACGTGCGCACCAGCGAGTACCTCCTCGCGGCCTGTCGGTACGGAGCCCGACGGGATTTCGACGCGGCGCTCGACGTCTTCTCCTGCGGGTGGTCCACCTTCCAGGCTTCGCCGTATCCGAAGATCTTCCTGCACCTCGCCGACCGCTATATCGACAACCGGCACGACTGGAATCCGCACCTGACCGCGTACGAGGGCTGGCACCGGATGCTGCGCACCTACCGGATCCGGGTGAAGCCACGCGTGCTGATCGACACCGCGACGACGCTGCATGACCGGTTCGCTTACGCGGGCCTGGACACCAGTGCCGCCATCGTCCTGCTCGACGCGGCCATCTTCCACGCCCGGCTGCACGGCAAGAACGGTGCCGTGGAATGGGTCACCCGCTACCTACGAGAATTACGTCCCCTTGTGCCGGAAATGGTGAACGCGACGGCCCACTACTTGCAAGCACCACAGGGCGGGCAGTTCCAGTGGCAGCTCAGCACATACATGGGGCTGCGCTCCGCTCACTTGGCGCCAGAGTTCCCGGGCCTGGAGCTCGGCGAGGAGCCGATACCGGATCTCGACCGATTTGAGGTCGCACTCTACGGCCCACTGCTCTCTCTGGAAGGGATAACGGTCTACGAAATCACACCGCAGGCACTTATTGATATCCTTAAAGCGCTTGGCGAAGAATTCATGCGGAGACAACCGGACGGCGAAGTGCCGTTCCTGTCAGCGACAGAGCTCTCACAGCGCACGAACCGCACCCCGGCGGCAATCGCCCAGACAGTGCGCAGATTCCGGAATGCCTGCCAGGAGAGCTTCCGGGAAGTGGCCGGGTACGAAGTGATCCAGGACGCCGTAATTCAAGGCCGCCCCGGATACCGCATCAACCCGGCGCACGTCCAACGGTTGCTCGATTACTCTTCGGACGCCTGACTTTCAAGTTCCACGCACCTTCAAGAAAAGGACCACAGGGTACCTATGCTCGAAAATGGCAAGATCGTAGTCACGCCTGAAGACGTCGACCAGGAATTCAAGTTCGTGGTGGCCCTCAAGGCGAAGCTCGATCACGGAGTGGCCACGAATGCCGCGTCCCACCTCTGTCTCGGTCTGGTGGCGAAGGCAGCGGCCGTACGCCCCGAACTGCTCCCGCGGATGTCGTTCCTCGACTTCCCCGATGCCGACGAAGGCGCCCACGTACCCGTCTCCGGGCTCTCGCTCGTCGTGCTCGAAGGCCGCCCTGCCTGGCTGCGCCGTCTGCGCGGCGAGGCGTCCGCGGCCGGACTCCTGAGTACCGACTTCACCGGGCAGATGACCGGGGGCAGTTACGCCGACCAGCTCGAGCGCATGCGGCAGACACCGGAGGCCGAACTCGACTACTACGGCGTGGCCGTCTTCGGTCCGCGCGACGTGGTCGACCCGCTCACGAAGAAGTTCTCCCTGCTGCGCTAGTCCGGACCAGAACACCGGGCCCGGAACACCCCCTCCCTCACCACGACTTGAACAGCGAGGAACACATGGACCACTCCGAGCAGTCCCCTGACCAGAGCATCACGATCGTCCCCGCGGCGGCGGTCAAGGACGTTCTGCAGTCCCTGGGCACGGCGTCCAAGGAGATCGTCGAAGACATCTACATCAAGGCCGCGCAGGGGCAGTTGGTCAACCCCGACAGCCTGTTCCTGCGCCCGGACGAAGAGCGCAGGGAGCGCATCATCGCCCTGCCCGCGTATGTCGGAGGCGACTCCGAGGCCATGGGTGTGAAGTGGATCTCCAGCTTCCCGGAGAACCTCGGCCTGGGCCTGCCCCGGGCCTCCGCCCTGATCGCGCTCAACGACCCGCGCACCGGCTTCCCCAAGGCCGTCCTCGAAGGCGCACAGATCAGCGGGCACCGCACCGCGCTGTCCGCGGCGGTCGGCGCCGAAGCGCTCCGCGCGGGCGACCGTGCGCCGGCCAAGGTGGCGGTCATCGGCACCGGCTACATCTCGCGCACCACCCTGGACGTTTTCGCGGGGCTTGGCTGGGCCTGCGACTCTCTCGTGGTGTTCGACCTCGACCACGAACGCGCACAGAGCTTCGTCACGGAGAGCAAGAAGATCCCCGGAAAGCTGACGGCCGACGTATCCGCGGCCGCCACACTCAAGGAGGCCGTGGAGGACGCGGACGTGGTGCTCTTCGCTACCACAGCGGTCGTGCCGCACCTCAGCGATGCGGACTGGTTCAAGCACAACGCCGTGGTCCTGCACATGTCTCTGCGTGATCTGACGCCTGAAGCCATGGCCGGCGCTGTGCACGTCGTCGACGACGTGTCACACGCCCTGCGCGAGAAGACCTCGCTCGCCCTCGCCGTCGAACAGGGCACCGTGGATCGCCAGGACATCGTCCCCGTCGGAGACTTGCTGCGCGGCGTGGCCAAGCCCGACCTCGGCGCACGGGCCGTCTACTCGCCCTTCGGCCTCGGCTCTTTGGACATCGCCCTGGCCCAGCTCGTCCTGGACAAGTCGCGAGACGCGGCAGGCGTCGTGTCCGTTCCCGGTTTCACATGCACTTCCTGACCCTCACCGTCCCGCCGTTCACCCGGCGTCACCCCCAGGCGCCCAGTGCCCCCCGACCCAGCACAGGAGGAGCGGCGTTGTCCCGTCGACTGTTCACTTCGGAGTCCGTGACCGAGGGTCACCCCGACAAGATCGCCGACCGGATCAGTGACGCGGTCCTGGACGCGATGTTGCGCGACGACCCGACCTCCCGGGTGGCGGTGGAGACCCTGATCACCACCGGTCAGGTACATATCGCCGGCGAGGTGACGACCCGGGCGTACGCGCCGATCGCACAGTTGGTGCGCGACACCATCCTGGACATCGGCTACGACTCGTCGACGAAGGGCTTCGACGGCACCTCGTGCGGGGTGTCGGTGTCGATCGGCGCACAGTCCCCGGACATCGCACAGGGCGTGGACAGCGCGTACGAGCAGCGGGTCGAGGGTGAAGCGGACGAGTTGGACGCGCAGGGCGCGGGCGACCAGGGCCTGATGTTCGGTTACGCCACCGACGAGACGCCCACGCTGATGCCGCTGCCCATCGACCTGGCACACCGCCTGTCGCGGCGTCTGACCGAGGTCCGCAAGAACGGCACGCTGCCCTACCTGCGCCCGGACGGCAAGACCCAGGTGACCATCGAGTACTCGGGCAGCCGCCCGGAGCGCCTGGACACGGTCGTCGTCTCCAGCCAGCACGCTGCCGACATCGACCTGGACGGGCTGCTCGCCCCCGACATCCGCGAGCAGGTGGTCGAGCACATCCTGACCGAACTCGCCGACGACGGAGTCAAGTTGGACACCGAGGGTTACCGTCTGCTGGTCAACCCCACCGGCCGGTTCGAGGTCGGCGGCCCGATGGGCGACGCCGGCCTGACCGGCCGCAAGATCATCATCGATACGTACGGCGGCATGGCCCGCCACGGCGGCGGCGCCTTCTCCGGCAAGGACCCGTCCAAGGTCGACCGCTCGGCCGCCTACGCCATGCGCTGGGTCGCCAAGAACATCGTCGCCGCAGGTCTCGCCTCACGATGTGAGGTCCAGGTCGCCTACGCCATCGGCAAGGCCGAACCCGTCGGCCTGTTCATCGAGACCTTCGGCACCGCAACCATCACCCAGCACACCATCGAAAAGGCCGTCGCCGACGTCTTCGACCTGCGACCCGCCGCGATCATCCGCGACCTCGACCTGCTCCGCCCCATCTACGCCCAGACCGCCGCCTACGGCCACTTCGGCCGCGAACTCCCCGACTTCACCTGGGAACGCACCGACCGAGCCGACGCCCTCCGCAACGCCGCCGGCCTTTCCTGACAAGGTCCTACTGACAGGCAAAAAGGGAGATTGCTGTGCGTATAGCAGTCACTGGTTCGATAGCCACCGACCATTTGATGGTCTTCCCCGGCCGCTTCAAAGAGCAGCTCATCACCGAACAGCTCGACAGGGTGTCCTTGTCCTTCCTCGCCGACGGCCTTGACGTGCGCCGCGGAGGCGTCGCAGCGAACATCGCTCTGGGGCTTGGCCGATTCGGCCTGCGCCCCGTGCTGGTCGGCGCCGCGGGCGTGGACTTCCCCGATTACGACGCCTGGCTCAGCGAGCACGGCGTGGACACGTCAGCGGTCCGGGTCAGCGAAACGCTGCACACCGCCCGCTTCGTGTGCACCACGGACGCCGACCAGAACCAGATTGCGACCTTCTACGCGGGGGCCATGACCGAGGCCGGCCGGATCGACCTCGGCGAAGTGCATCGACGTGCGAAGCCTCTCGATTTCGTCATCGTCGGTGCCGACGACCCCGAGGCGATGCTGCGCCACACGGCCACGGCGCACGCCCTGGGTATCCCGGTCGGGGCCGACCCTTCCCAACAGCTGGCCCGCTTGGACGCCGAACAGACTCGACGCCTGGTGGACGGGGCCCACTTGCTGTTCACCAACGAGTACGAGGCGGCGCTGCTCCTCGAACGGACCGGCTGGAGCCGCGACGAGGTTCTCGCCAAGGTGGATACCTGGATCGTCACCCGAGGCGCTGACGGAGTGTCCATCGCGACAGCGGATGCCGAGACGCAGGACATTGCGGCGGTGCCGACGGACGACGTGGTAGACCCGACGGGGGTGGGCGACGCGTTCCGCGCTGGCTTCCTCGCGGGCCTCGCCTGGCAGCTGCCCTACGAGGGAGCGGCTCAACTCGGCTGCGCACTGGCCACGGTGGTGATCGAATCCGTGGGCTCGCAGGAGTACAAACTGCTCACGGCGGATCTGCTGGCCAGGATCAGCGGCACCTACGGCCACCAGCCGGCCCGGGAAATCGCGTCGCGGCTGGCGGTCACACCATGACCACTGCCGCTCCACCCGAGCAGCCGCTCTGCGTGAGGCACTTGCCACGCGTGTGATGGTGGCTGATGAGGCGATGCTGCAGGGGCCCAGTTTTGAGGATGTTCAGCAGTTGGAGGGCTGCGACGAGATCCTGAATGTGACGCCGCCGGACATGGTGCGGTCGTTGCATGGGCGTTGGCGGAGTACGACCTCCCGGAGCGGGTCATTGAGCCGTCCGGGGGGCGCGGATACCCGGGAGGTGGCGGCCGAGTTCACCGCGTCGACGGGGCAGCGGTGGATGCTGGGCTCGACGGGTTCGGGCACGAAGTCAGTCGTCGGCCGCTGCGAACGTCGCCGCAGCGGTGCGGCGCGATTTTACCTACGATGTGCCTTTCGATTCCCTTTCGGAATCTTCCAGCCGATCATCACGCGGTGAGTCCCGGCTCAATGAAGGTGAAGGCAAGCGGTTTCAAGCGGCTTCAGTCGAATACTCGGTGAATCGATAGATGCTCTGCGGATTCAGCCGGTAGCCGGGGCGTCCTTGAATCACGGCGTCCTGGACCATGCTGTATTCCGCCACTTCACGGAATCGCTCCTGGCAGGCACTGCGAAATCGGCGTACCGTCTGAGCCAGGGCCGCTGGGGTCCGGTTCGTACGGTTCGAAAGCTCGGCAGCAGAAAGAAACGGGACAGCGGATCTGTCCGTGAAGCTCTGCGAAAATTCACGACCGAGCACGCGGAGCATGTCGATGAGCGGTTGCGGCGCATTCTCGTGCACGGTGATCCCTTCCACCGACAGCAATCGGCCATAGAGCGTTACCTCCAGCCGGTTCGGCTGCGGCAGCTGCTCCTCGCCCAGGTCGAGGGAGAGGAATTCGGGCGCGAGGTGACCAGCCCGGAGTCCGATGTACCGGCTGAGCAGCTGGCGGCGCTCCGTATTGCGTGGGGCCTGCAGGTAGTCGGCCACAGCGCCCAGGACTTCCGGCAGGGTCGGCCGCAGATCCCGCAGGTAGCGCGTGATCCAGTCCACCGACTCGCCCCTGCCGTGCAGCCGGGAGTGCAGCACTGCGGTGTCCAGCAGAACGAGGCTTGCGCAGGTGTTCAACCCCGCGTAGCCCAAGCGATCGTGCAGCGTCGCGGCCGTGTCGATGAGCACATTGGGCCGCACACGGATCCGGTAGGTGCGCAGCATCCGGTGCCACTGCTCATACGCTGTGAGATGTGCGTTCCACTTTTCAGGGGTCTCCAGATAACGGTCGGCAAGATGCCGGAACATCCTCGGATAAGGCGACTGCTGATAGGTGCCCCAGCCGAAGGAGAAGGTGTCGAGTGCCGCATCGAAGTCGCGGTGCACACCGTACCGGCAGGCGGAAATGAGGAACTCGCTGGTGCGGACATATCGCATCAGGAGTTCGCGGTCGCGTTCGGTCAGCTCGGTCGGGCGCAGGACGGAGGATTCCACAAACGTGCTGTAGTTGCCGCTCTGCACGTCGCCCAGGTGAAAGGCAAAAGACCGCCCTGCGCCGGATGCGACCAACGGGTGCGCCTCGAGTACCTTCTCCACATAGTCCCGCTGCGCCTCGAGCTCGGCATAGGCTTCTTCCTTGTGCCCGGCGAGCAGATGGGCAATAACGAGGTCCGTGTGAAGCCAGGACGCGTCCGCGTAGTAGCCGTACTTCCGGTATCGATCGAGGGAGTCCGCGAAGAGCGACAGTGCCCGCTCCGGATCGTTCTCGGCGGCGGCCTCAAGACCCTCGTGCCACAACACGAAGGAAACACGGGAGAACGGCTCGGGCTTCCCC
This sequence comes from Streptomyces sp. NPDC058678, assembly GCF_042714835.1. Lineage (NCBI taxonomy): Bacteria > Bacillati > Actinomycetota > Actinomycetes > Kitasatosporales > Streptomycetaceae > Streptomyces > Streptomyces sp. NPDC058678. Next base: position 52,143 of record NZ_JBHXSG010000005.1, read on the forward strand.
TCGAGCCCGGCCTCGCCGGCGATCCGGGCGAATGCTGACGGGAACATGGAGTCGGCGTACCCCGCCCAGCCCTGGCTGAGGTGGTCGGCCACCTCCATCAGCAGGTCCAACGACCGCTCACGCACCGCGCGGTCGAGGAGTTCGATCAGCTCCCTGGTCCGCGGCAGTATCCGACCGGTGTAGAAGAAGGAGGTGTCGACGTACTTGTCGGCTGTCGCCAGCAACGTGGGAGCGGCTGACTTCCCGTGGTCCATGCGGGCGCACAACTCGCCGAGAAGCAGCAGGACCGCGACGTCGTGCTCATTGGCCTGCCGCAGAGCGGCCACGGGCACGTCCAGGATGTCCGTCACGACGACCTGGCGGCCGCCTGCAACATGCTCCTCAAGTGCCTGGTAGCGCTCGACTACGCTGCTCATCTCCGCTGTCCTATCCGTTACGTCGCCTGTGCCCGGTAGCAACCGATTACCGGGCTCCCGTGGCCTTCGCCAGACCATCCGGTCGGTGACGGTTATCCGGCGCATCCTGGAGTGGGGCCACGCCGACTGTCTCCAGCACATTCGTCACCGTTAACGGTGTCCTGGAACTGGTCCCGAAGCGACCCACTGCTGCGTGAGTGTTCCACGGGCAGCGTCCGCCGTGACACTTGCCACCTTTTGAATGTCATCTTAGGCATGGCTGATGATAGAGACCGCACCACGATGTCGTGGTGACCCTCCGCCCAGTCAATGCCACAGAAAGCCCTGGTCAGGATCCGCGAGCACAAGGGTGCAGGAGTCGAGGCGAGGAAACGCCCCCTCATGGGCAAATCGAACCAACAGATTCCGGTATCGGCGTGGGCAGTTCGCACCCCCAGCGGCCGGCAGGGGCGCTCCCGACTTCTCACGTCACGTCAACTGTCAGCTCCGGGTGCGCGGCAACGTCAGCGCCGTGCTCGACTAGGAGTTCGCCCCCTTCCGGAATCCGTGCGAGTGGATCGTGCGGACGCACCACCCCGATCCGCCACGCACTCGGCTCCTTCTTCCCGGCCTGGGGCGGGGAGGTGGCGCCCTGGCGCTTGTCCGGACGGTCCGTCAGGACCCGCCCGGCGGTACTTGTCGGGTGGACCCGAACTCCCGCTCGTCTTCGAAGCCGTCTGCGGTCCGCTCAGTGCGTCGGGAGCGGGCGAGAGTACGCCGGCCGATGGCCATGGCGATCAGCCCCAATGGGATGGCCCCGATGGCTCCCACCATCCCGTTGCCGGTGCCGGGGCCGCCATTGGAGGTGGCCAGATGCAGCGCCGCGAGGGCCGTGCCGACCAGGCCCACCGCCATGGCCGCCATGGCGCCGATGCGCGCATTTCCGGCGCTGATACGGCCGCCGACGCGGGCCAGGGCCAGCCGGCCGATGGCCATGCCGATCAGTCCCACACCGAGGGCCAGGTTGGCTCCGGTCCGCCCGTCGCCGATGACTCCGCCCTCGGCGGCCACCGTCAGGGCATCTGTTGCGCTCATGCCACTCTCCTTCTTCGTCCATGTCGGATTCCGCGGTTGCGCTGTGCCTTGAGCGTGTCTGCCGACCGCACTGCTCGTCGTCCGGCGGGTGCGGTCTTTTCGGACTGCCGTCGGCACAGCAGTTGACTGCTGCGCATGCGGCAGGCAGCGGGTGAGTACCGCGGGTGCGGTAGTTGGCCGCTCGTCCGTCGGCGGGACTCGCCCACGGCGGCGTCCGGCTAGGGTGCGCGCATGGACACAAGGCGTTTTCGTGTCCCGGCCGGTGCCATGGACTGGGCGATTGCCCTCAGCGTGGCGGCACTGCTGCTGGGCACCGGGTTGTCCGGGCAGCACGCTGCCGGGGAGCACGCGCTGTTCGGCTCCGTGCTGCTGGCGTCCGGCGGTCTGGCGCTGGTCGCGCGTCGCAGGGCTCCGATTGCCGTGCTCACTGTCACCGGCCTGTGCGCGGTGGGGTACGAGGCGGCGGGTTTTGAGGTGCTCGCTGTCTCGTACCTGGTTGCTGTGTACGGCGCTGTGCGGTCCGGGCACCGGGCCTTGACGGTGGCAGCGTCCGTGTCCCTGCTCGCCGTCCTGCCACTCACGGCGCTGGTCTTCCGCGACGGGCCGGCGCGCGAGGCGTTCACACAGGCCCGGAACGTACTCGAGATCGCCTGGCTGATCGCCGCCTTCGCCGCCGGTGAGGCACTGCGGCAGGCCGAGCAGCGGGCGGACGAAGCCGAGCGCACCCGGGAGGAGACCGCGCGGCACCGCGCCGACGAGGAGCGGCTGCACATAGCGCGGGAGCTGCACGATTCCCTCACCCACCAGATCTCGATCGTCAAGGTGCAGTCCGAGGTCGCCGTCCATGTAGCCCGCAGGCGCGGCGAGCAGGTGCCCGAAACGCTGCTGGCGATCCGGGCGGCCGGACGTGAGGCGAGCCGGGAGCTGCGTGCGACCCTGGAAGCCCTGCGCGACGACGACACGACCCCTCCGCAGAGCCTCGAGCATGTACCGGAACTGGTGGAGCGCGCCCGTTCTATGGGCCTGGACGCGACGCTGACGCTCGAAGGGCAACGGCACGACGTGCCGGCCGCGGTGGGCCGGACCGCCTACCGCATCGTCCAGGAGGCGCTGACCAACACCGCCCGGCACGCTTGTGCCACGACCGCGGCGGTCCGGATCGAATACCGGCCCGACGCCCTTGCCGTCCAGGTGGACGACGACGGCAAGGCCACCCCTGATGACGCCCCGGTCCCCGGTCTCGGGCTGCTCGGCATGCGCGAACGCGTCACCGCCCTTGGCGGCCGGCTGCGCGCGCAGCCGCGCACCGAGCACGGTTTCACCGTCCAGGCCGAACTCCCCGTGGAACGAGCATCATGATCCGTGTCCTGCTGGTCGACGACCAGCCGCTCATCCGCAGCGGCTTCCGCGCGCTGCTCGACCTCGAAGACGACATCGAGGTGGTGGCCGAAGCCGCCGACGGCGCCGAGGGTCTGGCGCTCACCAAGGAGCACCTGCCCGACGTCGCGCTCATCGACATCCAGATGCCGGTCATGGACGGCATCGAGGCGACCGGGCGCATCGCCGCAGACCCTGCCCTGGCCGACGTGCACGTCGTCATGCTGACCAACTACGGCATGGACGAGTACGTCTTCGAAGCACTGCGCGCCGGCGCCGCCGGGTTCCTGGTCAAGGACATCGTGCCGGAAGACCTCCTGCACGCCGTACGGGTCGCCGCCCGCGGCGACGCACTGCTCGCGCCCTCCATCACCCGCAAGCTGATCCACCGCTACGTCACCCAGCCCCTCCCCACCGCCGGCGCCGCACTGGAGGAACTCACCAGCCGCGAACGCGAAGCGGTCGCCCTGGCCGCCCAGGGCCTGTCCAATCACCAGATCGCCGACCACATGGTGATCAGCCCGATGACCGCCAAGACCCACATCAACCGAGCCATGAGCAAACTGCACACGCGCGACCGGGCCCAACTCGTCGTCCTCGCCTACGAATCCGGCCTGGTCGCCCCGCGCAACCGCTGACAGCCGGGCGACGGTTGCCGACATCGCGGTGGCGGGGACGGATCAGCTGACCGGCCGGCCGGCGCGGCTATGATCCCGAGCGCGCCTGCTCCCAGCGGGACGCTCTCACCCTCAGCGGTCAACATCGCGCCTGGTCAGGGCCTGCCGGGGCGGCGGGTCAGTGGGCAGGCTGGAACAACTCGATGAGGTTGCCGGCCGGGTCGGCCAGCAGGATCTGACGTCCTCCGGGACCGGCGACGACCTCGCTGCGGAAGGAGAGACCCGCGCTGCGCAGTCGAGCGATCTCGGCGTCGAGGTCGTCGTAGGTGAGGTGGATGCGATTGGCGCCCGCGACGGCAGCCTCCTTCGGGGTGGCCCGGGCGCCCGAGCTCGCCGGACCCGACAGCAACAGCCGCAGCCGGCCACGGACCACGTCGGCGAAGGCAGGGGCGGCGCTGGAGTGCAGCGTGAAACCGAGGTGGGTGGTGTAGAAGTCGGTGGCGGCCCGCACGTCATCGACGAGGTAGCGGACGTTGACGTATTCGTCGTGAGTGGTCATGGCGCGGACCTCGCAACGGTCCAGGGGGTGTTCAGGACCGGCATCAGGTGCCTGATCCGGGTGTCCATGTCTGCCGCCGCCTGCTGAAAGGCCGCATAGCCGGCCTGGCCGGTGTCGCCCACCGCGCCCGGGTCGGCCATGCTCCAGTGCACTCGCCGCGGGCCGAACTGCGGGCAGACCTCGCGTGCCTTGTCGCACAAGGTGATCACGTGGTCGAATCGGCGGCCGGCCAGGTCGTCCACGTGCTGGGTGCGCCGACCTGAGACGTCGATGCCGAACGACCCGCGCAGCACCCGGACGGCATGAGGGTGCAGGTGCGCCTTGGGGCTGGTGCCCGCACTGACCGTCGTCACGCGGCCGGCGGTGTGATGGCGCAGCAGGGCTTCAGCGATCGGCGAGCGGGCGCTGTTGCCGGTGCACACGAAGAGCACCGCAACACGGCGGGATCGCTCCCGCACGACCGGACGGGGCGGTGAGGGAGCGTGGCACAACGCCGGGTGCAGGGCGGCACCGCTTGCGGCCAGCGCTTCGGCGCAGCGTCCCAGGTTCAGGTGGTAGTAGCTGTCCCGGCCGTCGAAGTTGCTGCGCCTCGCCGTGACCAGACCGCCGTCGCGCAGCAGCCGCAGGTGATAGGAGACCAGGTTCTGCGGCTCCCCGACCCGTTCCACCAGTTCACGCACCCGGTAGTCACCGTCGGCGAGTTCCGTCAGCAGCCGCCAGCGCAGCGGATGCGCAGCCAGCCGGACGAATAGCGGCGGCGCGACGGCCGCGTCCGAGGATCCGGGTCCCATACCTCGAAAATACATCAAGGCAGATTGATACATCAACGCCACTTGATCAGATGCCGGCATGCGCGCGGCATCGACCCCGTGCCCGCACGTCAGTCCGCGCTCACAGTCCGCGAGTTCATTAAGGTCTCTTCTGGATAATCCGTCTCGGATCGAGTTGCTACGCTGGCGGGATGACCGCCATGTCGCCCGCGCGCACCGAACCGGACTTGTCGTTCCTCCTCGACCACACCAGTCACGTCCTGCGGAGCAAGATGTCCGCCGCCCTCGCCGAGATCGGCCTGACGGCCCGGATGCACTGCGTGCTCGTCCACGCCCTGGAGGAGGAGCGCACCCAGATCCAGCTCGCCGAGATCGGCGACATGGACAAGACCACGATGGTGGTGACGGTGGACGCCTTGGAGGAGGCGGGTCTGGCCGAGCGCCGCCCCTCAAGTACGGACCGGCGGGCCAGGATCATCGCCGTCACCGACGAGGGCGCCCGTATCGCCGGACAGAGTCAGAAGATCGTCGACCGCGTGCATCGCGACGCCCTGGCCACGCTTCCCGGCGGAGACAGGGAGGCCCTCCTGCGGGCCCTGAAACACCTGGTCGGCGACGGCCTGGCGAACCCCGTGGAGGCCCCGCGCACCGCCCGCCGGGCACGCCAGTCCAGGTAAGCGGGGAAGCCGGACCAAAAGTAAGACCGAAAAAAATAGTCTGCAACAAAACCATCTGCTACGGTCTCTCCTGTCGCCCCAACTGACAGGAGAGACCGCATGCTTGCCGCATCCGACTCCGCGCCCTCACCAGCTGCTCCCGCCGCCCCGCGTTCACGCCGGCTCGCCCTCGGCGTCATCGCCACCGGGATGCTGATGATCATCCTCGACGGCTCCATCGTCACCGTGGCGATGCCGGCCATCCAGAACGACCTGGGGTTCACCCCCGCCGGCCTCAGCTGGGTCGTCAACGCCTACCTCATCGCGTTCGGCAGCCTGCTTCTGCTGGCAGGCCGGCTCGGCGACCTGATCGGGCGCAGGCGTGTGTTCCTGGCCGGCACCGCCGTCTTCACCGCCGCCTCGCTGCTGGCGGGCGTGGCCACCTCGCCCGCAGTACTGATCGGCGCCCGCTTCCTCCAGGGCATCGGCAGCGCGATGGCCTCCGCCGTCAGCCTGGGCATCCTCGTGACGCTGTTCACCGAGCCCAGGGAGCGCGCCCGGGCCATCGCCGTCTTCAGCTTCACCGGCGCGGCGGGCGCGTCCATCGGCCAGGTCCTCGGCGGCGTACTCACCGACGCGCTCGACTGGCACTGGATCTTCTTCATCAACCTGCCGATCGGCATCGCCACCCTCGCGATCGCCGTACGCGTCCTGCCCGGTCACGTCGGTCTGGGCCGCAAAGCGGGCGCGGACGTATTCGGCGCTGTTCTGGTCACCTCCGGACTGATGCTCGGCATCTACACCGTCGTCAAGGCCGAGGAGTACGGCTGGACCTCGGGCCGCACCCTCGGCTTCGGCGCCCTCGCCGCCGTACTGCTCGCCGCGTTCCTCGTCCGTCAGGCCACCGCGAAGAACCCCCTGATGCCGCTGCGGATCTTCCGCTCGCGCAGCGTCTCCGCCGCCAACCTGGTCCAGATCCTGATGGTCGCCGCGCTCTTCTCCTTCCAGATCCTCGTCGCCCTCTACCTCCAGAAGGTGCTCGGATACGGTGCCGCCGAGACCGGCCTCGCGATGCTCCCGGCAGCCGCCGCCATCGGTGCCGTCTCCCTGGGAGTCTCCGCCCGTCTCAACACCCGCTTCGGTGAGCGCAACGTCCTGCTGGCGGGCATCGTGCTCCTCATCGGCGCCCTCTCCCTCCTCACCCGCCTTCCCGTGCAGGCCAGTTACGCCGTCGACCTCCTCCCGGTCATGCTGCTCGCCGCGGGCTTCGGCCTCGCGCTGCCGGCGCTGACCACACTCGGGATGTCCGGCGCGAACGAGGAGGACGCCGGTCTCGCGTCCGGCCTGTTCAACACCACCCAGCAGATCGGCATGGCGCTGGGCGTCGCGGTCCTGTCCACCCTGGCCGCCTCCCGCACCGAGAGCCTCGCGGCGGGCGGCCGGACGTCGGCCGAGGCACTGACCGGCGGCTACCGGCTCGCCTTCGCGGTGGGCGCGGGACTCCTGGTCCTCGCCTTCGCCGTCGCCTCCACGATGCTGCGCCACCCCGAGCGCCAGGCCGCCAAGGAGCCGGCCGCCGACACGCAGGCTCCCGCCGCCGCAGCCGTCTGACCCGCCCTCTCCCCCACCCACACCCCGACCCCCGAAAGGCTGATCCCCATGAGCGAGAACACCGCCACCGAAACCACCACCGGCACCACCAAGAACGACGGCCCGGCCCCCCGGGTGCTCACCGACCAGCAACTCTCCCAGCTGCTGCGGCAGCAGCAGTTCGGCGTACTCGCCAGCGTCAGGAGCACCGGCCACCCGCACCTGTCCACCGTCCTCTACGACTGGAACGCCGAGGAGCGCGTACTGCGCGTCTCCTCCACCGCCGACCGCCTCAAGGTCCGCCAGCTGCGCCGCGACCCGCACACCTCACTGCACGTCAGCGGCCCGGACGTCTGGTCGTTCGCCGTCGCGGAGGGCGAGGCGGAGATAGTGGACCCGGCCGACGGGGCGGCCCCCGGCGAGCAGCCGCTGCCCGACCGGCGCGTGGTGATCCTGATCCGGGTCTCCCGCCTGTACGGGACCACCCTGGACATCCCCGCCCAGGACTGAGGACTACTCAGTGCGTACGCCGGATCGCGGAAGGATCGACGCAGCTCAGGCGGAGCGAGGCCGGATCACGAGAGCAGATGCCCCAGCGCGCCGGTGATCACGGTGCAGCCCGTGGCCACGGCGACACCGGTGCGCGGGTGGCTTGGCCGGCTGGTGCCGGGAATGTGGCCGCCCTCGCCGATGAACCCGGCGAAGACCGCCATCATGATCAGGGCTGCGGCCGCGACCTGAAGTCCTGGTGCGTCTTCGGCAGTATCGATGCAGCCCGAAGGGAAGCACGAGGGCCCGGATCGGGTGGATCCGGGCCCTCTTCAGCAGTAGCGGGGACAGGATTTGAACCTGCGACCTCTGGGTTATGAGCCCAGCGAGCTACCGAGCTGCTCCACCCCGCGTCGGTAACCCCCACCGTACGCCATCACAGCAGGCACCGAAGACCACCAGCCGACGCAGGGTCGCCGTGCGGCGAAGCCGAGGTTGGTGACGTACTCGTACTGACCTCACCGCGAACCGAGGTCCACGATCGTGTCCTGCCACGGGTCGTTGAGGCCCTGGTCGCCGACCGCCCAGGAGCCGACGATGCGGTCCCAGCGGCGCGCGGCTGAGCGGGTGGATCTCCACAGGAGGCTCAGCGTCGGCTCGGTGCCCCGCAGCGGGCCGGGCTCGTCCCGCCGGCCGATCGGGTTCGGCAGCACCGCCTCGTGCTCCCACTCCGGGGCCTGATCAGGTGGACTCCGGCGCTACGGCGGTCATGAGCAGGGCCGGTGGAGTGCTCGAGCCGGCCCAGCAGGAGGTGCGTCTTGAGGGCGGGAAGACAGGCGCCGTTGGTGTCGAGCGCCGTCACCTCATGCGTGTCGGGCGGGAGTTCGTGGCGCTTACGTCGGAGATCACCCGCACTCCGTAACTCCTTCAACTGTCCACCGTTGAACGGCATTCGCCTACATCCCGGGATGCGAGCGCGCAACCGAAGGCGGACGATGGAGTGGTCGGGGGCTTTTTCGGGAGTGGAGTCTGTGGCAGGTGGCCGGCCCTGCGCGGGGCCGTTCACCGTTTCCCTCTCGCGGTTCCCCTTGCTCCCGAACGGCCGTTGCCGCTGGGGACGTTCACTCAGTCACGTGCCGATTCCGGACCCTTTCACTTCGTGGAGGCACCGAAATGCCCGTGCTCTTCTTCGACATAGGAGCGACCCTGGCGGATGCCCGGGAGGAGGCGGACGGTTCGCTGACGTTGCTGCCCCGCCCCCGCGTCCTTGCCGTGCTCGACGCCTTCCTCGACGTACGCAAGGGCGTCATCTCCAACCCGGGCTCGGGTGAGGGCGCCGCGGAGCGGGCCGCGTCAGCCCTGCGGGAGGCGTTCCCCGGCCGGTTCACGGACGACGCGCTCATCCACTGGGGCCCCAAGAACAGCCGCGAGATCTTCGACGAGGCAGTCGCCGGCACGGAGGGCGAAGGAAGCCCGGTCTCCGCAGCCGGCGAGTGCGTCTTCGTGGGCGAGGACCACGAGGAGCGCGCGCTCGCCCGGCAAGCCGGACTGCGTACGGCGGCCCACCCCGTGTTCACCGGCGCCGCTCTGGAGAACCGTCCCGTCCTCTGGGCGCGGATCGAACTGCCCGAGGACCGAGGGCTGCCCGCACTGAAGACCGTCGCGAACCAGACCGAGGTCGTTCCCGTGCACATCGCCTCGGCGCGGCTCGTGCTGGCCATGGCGAGCATGCGTGGCGCCGCGGCACTCGAACAGGCCGGGTTCACCGTCGACCTGCGGGGGCCGGTGGAGGACACCACGGCCTTCCTGATCCGTGACGACCGCCCCCTCACCCCGGGCCAGGGCTTCACGGACGCCCCGGACAGGGCGACGACCCGCGCCACGTCCGCTTTCGCCGTCGTCGCCGACGAACTCGCCGGCGTCACGGCCCCGCCGCTCCTCCCGCTGGGCCCCGCGCCGGGCGGTGTCTACGTCGCCGCACCCGCCGGCGCTCCGATCGAGGACGTCCACCTGCCGGGCGCGAGGCCCGGCCACACCGAGCGACTGCTTCCGGACCCGGCGATCCTCTCCCGCCCCGGCGAGGCGTGGGCGCAAGGACTCGCCGCAGGCCCTGGGGAAGGCCAGGCGGAGCTGGGCCCACCCCCGTCGGCAGCCGGTGACGGCCGCCCCTCCCCGGAGACGATCGCCGCGGTCCGGGCAGCCGTGACCCCCGAGGTACTGCGCGGCCATGTCGCGCGCATCTCCGGTGTCGAACCGCTCCGAGACGGCGAGGCGCTGCTGGTGCGCAGCCGTGACGCGTCCGCCGCGGACAACCCCCGAGTCGTCGAGGCGCTCGCAAGCCGCCTTCAGAACCTCGGTCTGAGCGTACGACTGCACCGGTTCCGGTGGCGCGGGCGCCCGTTGTTCAACGTGGAGGCCGAGTACCGTGCGGCCGGGGCGGACTCCACAGTTCTCATCACCGCCCATCTGGACTCCACTGCCTCCAGCGGTGAATTCGTCGACGCGAACGGCGACCCGCGCCCCTACGACCCCACCGTGGACCCCGCACCTGGCGCCGACGACGACGGCAGCGGAACCGCCGCCGTCATGGCCGCGGCCGAGTGCCTGCACGACATGCTCGCTGAGGGCAGGACACCGACCCGGAACGTCCGCTTCGTCCTCTTCAACGCCGAGGAACAGGGCCTGGTCGGCAGCAAGTTCTACGCCCGGGCCGCCGCCGCGGCGGACGACAGCATCGCCGGTGTCTTCCAGATGGACATGATCGCGGGTCGCCGGCAGAACAGCACACCCGCACTCGAGATCCACGCCGGTTCCTCGGTGCCGGGCCCGGTCGTCGGCGCATCCGACACGCTGGGCACTCTCGTCGCGGACACCGTCCCCGCCATCGACCCCACGGTGACGGTCCAACAGCTCACGGGCCCCTCCGATCCGGCGATCGGACGGAGCGACCACGCCAGCTTCCACGAGCGTGGGTGGGCGGCCATCGCCGTCACCGAGGACATTTTCGCTGCGGACGGCGGGCCCGGTACGGGCACCAGGCAGTACCACACCCCGGGAGACACCCTCGTCGACCAGGATCACAGCCCGGAGTTCGCAGCCACGGTCGCCCGCTCCGTCACGGCGACCGCCCTCACCCTCGCGGGCCTGTAACCCACAAGAGCCGAAACCCGGGCCTCGTGCCCGGTGACAGGAGCAACCGTCATGACACAGCTGATCGACAAGCGGGATCTGGAGTACGACCGGCTCGCCCGGGTCCAGGGCGCCGAGGCGTTCCTCGCCGAGACCGATCGTGTGGCGGAGTCGGTGCACCACACCCTCATCGCCGACGACAGCAAGGTGAACCGCTTCACCGGGCACCTGACCGAGCTGCGGGTGGAGGGCGCACCGTCGGGCCTCGCCGACCGGGCGGGCGCCGAGGCCGCCGACGGCGACTACATCGCCCGCGCCAAGGAGTACCTCTCCTCGGTCTCGGGGGCGATCGGCTTCGCCGCCGGAGAGCCCGCAGAGTTCGAGGCCGATCCGAAGGTGACGTCCACGAGCGGCGGCACACGCGTGGTCAGCCTCCAGCAGACACTCAACGGCATCGACGTCTGGGGCATGGCTCCCAAGGTGTGGCTGCACGAGGACGGCACGGTCGACAGGGTCGTCGGCGACACGGCGAGCGTGCCGGGCAACGTGCCCACGATGCCGACGGTACCGGTCGAGACGGCTCTGGCCGCCGGCGCCGCGAAGGCCGCCGCGCCGGTCACGATCGACGGCCTCTTCGGCACCGACGAGCTGCCGGCTCTGGACCTCTCGGGAGGCTTCCGCCGGTTGAGCTCCCAGTCGCGCAACGACCAGCCGATGACCTTCGACAAAGGCGCCTTCGACGAGGCGATCCCTGCTCGGCTCGTGTACTTCTACATGGGTGACACCGTCCGTCTCGCCTGGTCGTTCAGGTTCTCGCGGGAGAAGGGAGCCGTGCAGTACCACGCGCTCGTGGAGGCCGACGAGAGAACGCCGGACAAGGCAGCGCCCCAGGTCCTCTACCTCCAGGACCTGACGAACCATGTCGTCGGAGGACTGGTGTTCCGCCAGAACCCGGCCGAGACCGGATTCGCCCTGGCCTCCTTCCCCCTGCCGCTGAGCGACTATCCGGTCGAACCGCCGCCTGACCCGTTGCCCGGGTTCCCCGGACCATGGGCCGAGCGGCAGAACGGGCAGGTGGCGACAGCCGGGAACAATGTGCGGGCCGTCGACGCGGACACCGGTGAGAGCTTCAAGGTCGGCGTTGACAGGGCGGGCAACGCGCTGTTCGCCCCGAACCCGGGCACCCGCGAGCAGCTCATCACCAACATCTTCTTCTTCTGCAACTACATGCACGACTTCTTCATGATGCTCGACTTCACGGAGGAGCACGGCAACTTCCAGACCGTCAATTTCTCGGGCCTGGGCCACGGCGCCGACCCGGTCGTCGCATTGGCGCATCCCCGGCCGGTCTTCGGCACGGCCAACATGCTCACGCGTGCCGACGGTCTGGCGGCGGAGATGAACATGGGGCTGGTCGCTCGAACGGGACGACACACGGGCGTCGACGCGCACGTCGTCATCCACGAGTTCACGCACGGCGTGACCAACCGACTGGTCGGAGGCCTGCACGATGCCAACGGTCTGCGCGAGAACCAGTCCCAGGCGATGGGCGAGGGATGGTCGGACTTCTTCGCGCTCACCATCCCCAACTTCTCCCGGGAGCGGGAGCACACCGTCATCGGCGACTGGGTGATGGACAACCCGGGCGGCTTCCGCCAGCGGCCGTACGACGACCGCTACCCCGGTGACTTCGGGGACGTCGGGCGGGCCACGGGCGGGCTCGACTACACGAGGATCCACAACGTCGGCGAGATCTGGTGCGCCGCGCTCATGGAGATGACCCGCCGGATCAGCGCGGAACTCGGCAGCAAGGAGCGCGGCTACCGGGTCGCCTGGCAGGCCGTCGTCGACGGGCTGAAACTCACCCCGAAGAACCCGTCGTTCCTTACCGCCCGTGGCGCGATCCTGCGGGCTCTGAAGGACCTCAAGGGCACGGCGTTCACCGAGGCCGAGTACCCCGAGGTCCGCACGGCGGCTTGGGGATCCTTCGCCCGCTACGGCATGGGCTTCGACGCCTTCTGCCCCAACGCGTCCTTCGCCGGCTGCCGGGCCGGCGCCCAACTGCCCCCGGCCGGGCACGAGGACTGAGGCGGTTCAGCTGATCGCGAGCTTTCAGCCCCCCGCTGGGAGGCGTCTTCAAAGGAAACGGCGCCTGATGAGACCTGTGCAGGACGAGACCTGTGCAGGTCGGGGGGCGCGCGGTCAGAACCAGTGCAGGCAGTGCGGGGGACGGTCGGCGCGGAAGAGGGCGTCGGCGAGGGTGGCCGCACCCGGGCGGTGGGCCCGGATGTGTCCGGCACGCACGAGCGTGCTCGGGGTGGTGCCGCCGAGGTAGACCGAGCCCAGGTCGCGCACGTCCAGGGACAGGTCCGGGTCTCGGTCTGTCGGGACGCAGTCGGCCTTGCCGTCCCGGACGGTCAGCAGGTAGCGGCTGTGCTCGCCGAGGAACGGGTCGTCGACGTCGAGGACGAGCTCGCCGTCCGTGAACCAGCCGCGCGCGGTCAGCGCACGCGGGACGTCCAGCAGCCGCACCCAGAGCCAGTCCATGTCGCCGCTCACCTGGCCGGCCCGGAAGTCCGCCAACTGCCAGCGCAGCGGATGCCCGGGCGGGAAGTGCTGGAAGACGACCTCGTTGACCAGGTCGTGTCCGAGCACGAACCGGGCCAGGGCCGTGAAGACGGCGTCGTCGGTGGCGATGGTCTCGTCGACCGTCAAGGTGTTGGGTTCGCCGATCGAGTAGCTGGCGTACCCGTCCGGGACGCCGTCGGCGTCACGGTGGACGGCGACGTAGCGCGGCGCCGGCGAGATCGGGGGCTGCCCCGCGCGCAGGGCCCACCAGCGGTGCGGCCGGGACAGCGCGCCGGGCTGGGCACGGCGGTACCGGTCGTACACCTCTTCCAGGATCTCGCCGCACTCGGCACGCCGCAGTACCTCGACCGAGTCGTTGTCCGAGCCGGCCGCTGGGACGCCCGCCACGGTGCGGGCCCGGGGAACGGCGAGGGCGGCCTGGTGGCGCGGCACTGTCAGCCGCTGCGTGTAGGTCGCCGGTCCGTAGCCGAACCTGCCGTAGATCAGGGCCTCGGAGGAGAGCAGCACGGAGAGGAATTCTCCTCGGGCCCGCAACTCGGTGAGCTGGTGCCGCATCATCGTCTTGAGCACGCCTTGGCGCCGGTGGGAGGGCAGGACACCTACGGCGGTCACCCCGGCGGTCGGGACGAGGGTCTCACCGGGCAGAGTGAGTTCGAAAGGGTGCGCGGCGGCGGTGCCGACGGGCCGCCCGTCCGCCGTCAGCGCGAGCAGGCAGCGGTCCATTTCGAGCGCCGACCACCAGAGCCCGCCTCCCTCGACCGGGGTTTCCGGGAAGCGCCCGAACGCGGCATGGACTGTGTCGACGAAGACGTCGAGATCCTTGTCGGTCGTGGAACGGATCTCCATTGCGGCCGCTGCCTCCCCCGGGATAACGGCACCGCGACTCGGGTGCCCCGGCACATTGCAGCGTTGACCCGTGGCCTGGTCAAGCGGATTACGGCCGGGCCCGGGGAAGATTCGGGCAGCGCTCTTGTCGTCCGCCGCCTACGGCATCTCGCCAAAAGCCCCTGCCACGGGTGAGGAGCCCGCGTGAGCCTTCAGGCCACAGGGGCCGGCGGGGTGCTTGGGGCCGAGCGGTGGGGGAAGCGGTCACAAGTCGCCATGGCCGACCTTGCGGGACTGTCAGGGTATGGCGTTGCTGCCTCGGCCGAGATCCTTCAGGAACTGTCGTTGGTCGTCCAGGAATCCGTCCGCGAAGAGCGAGCGGGGGGAGAAAAGCGCGGTGAAGGTGATCTTGACATCCGACTGCTCGATGGACCGCTTGAGCAGTGAATGGGTCGCGTCCGGGTAGCGTTCGACCGTCAGCGCACCGCTTGCGTCCAGCACATTTCGGTAGCTGCGCTCCGTGTCTGCGGTGTCCACGTTGATGTCATGGCCTGCGAGGGTCAGCAGCACCGGTATGCCGCGCAGGGCGCGCAGGTCCTGCGTGGCGTCCGCGGTGTAGTTCTTGGAGATGAAGCCCCAGCGGTCGGCGGTCATGCCGTCCGCGTCCCCACGCATGGCCTTGACGTACTCGTCGAAGGTCGCGTGGCGTTCCAACAGTCGGCGGGTGGTGTCGCTGTTGGCGATCGCGGCCTTGGTGCGAGCTGCCGTTGCGCCGTCGGCGCGCAGTTCGGCGAGGAGATTGTGGCGGCCCTGCCGAAGCCAGTTGATCGCGGGCGAGACGGCGATGACAAAGCTCACTGGAGCCTTGGCGGCGACCTTCGGCAGGACCCAGCCCGCCTGGCTGGCGCCCCAGAGCCCGATCCGGTCGCCGTCGATGTCCGGGCGGGCGCGCGCCCAGGCGATGGCGGCTGCTGCCTCGTCGGCCCGGTCGTCCATGGACTGGTCGAGCCAGTTGCCGGGTGCGCCTGCGACGCCGGGTTTGTCCCAGGACAGAGCGGCGTACCCGGCCTTGGCGTTCGCTTCCCACATGGGCTTGTACCCGTCGTCGTGGGTGGCGTCGATGGGACCGTCGCCGTGGACGTAGACGACCAGGCCGTGGTGCTTGCGGCCGTCCTTGGGGATGGCCAGTACGCCGTTGAGGGTGTGGCCGGCGTGGCGGATCGAGACTCGCTGCTCGTCCATCTCGTAGGAGTTCTGCCACAGCACCACACCGACGAGACCCGCGGCCACGACCAGGACCGTGACGAGTGACCACACGGCGATGCGGAGCCCGCGCCGTCGGGGCTGAGTCCTGGGAGACATGGGATGACCGCCTTTGTTCGGGTTCGCATCACTCACTGAAACTATCATCTTGAACACGGTCGTTGCGAGTACGATAGATTTAGGCTTCAGTTTCAGCGAACAAAGGGGCACGGCATGGGACTGGACGAGACAGGCCCCGGGACCGGACCAGTGACGGTCCAGCGAGGCGTCCCGGCCGGAGCCGAACTGCGGGCGGCCGAGCTGTACTGGGAGGCATTCGGCCGCAAACTCGGTCCCGCACTGAACCCGCCGGGCAAGGCGGTGCCCTTCATCGCCGCCCATCTGAACGCCGATCGCGCGGTCTGCGCGCTTCTCGACGGACAGCTCGTCGGCCTCGCCGGCTACCAACTCGGCGGGCGGGCTCTCACCGGGGGGTCGGCCTCCTCCGTGCTGCGCGCGTACGGACTCCTGGGAGGACCGCACCGCCTCCTGCTCCTCGCCCTGTTCGAACGCCGACCAGCCCCCGGACAGCTCGTCATGGACGGCATCGCCGTTGCCCCGGACGTGCGCGGCCGCGGCGTCGGAAGCCTGCTCATCGAAGAAGTGGCCGCCGTCGCGGCGGGGCAGGACTGCCGGGAGATCCGACTGGACGTGATCGACACCAATCCGCGCGCCAGAGCCCTGTACGAGCGGCGCGGCTTCACGGCCGTACGGACCGAGCACACGCCCTACCTCCGCAGGTTGCTGGGATTCGGCGCGGTGACCACCATGCACCGCCCCGTCGAGGCGGACGGACCGAGAGGACAGCGCACACCGTGACCGATCACGTCGAGATCCCCACCCGCATGCTCGTCCACGCGCTGATCCGGGAGGACGGCACGGTCAGCGCGGAGGAGCTGTACACCGTCGCCGCTACCCTCGGCATGAGCGACCAGCAGGTACGGCTGTGCATCAAACGCCTCGTGGCCGAGAGCCGGTTCACCCACGAGGGCCGCGGTCGCAAAGCAGTGCTGCACGCCACGGACGTCACCACACAAGCCCTGGCCCCCAACGCGGACTTCCTGCGGCACGCGTTCCGCCAGGACGCCGGACTCGCCCCCTGGGACGGCGTCTGGCACCTGGCCGCCTTCGTCGTGCCCGAATCGGCGCGCACGGCCCGGGACGCCCTGCGCGAGACACTCGTCCACCTCGGTGGTGCCCCGCTCCAGGGCGGACTGTACGTCTGCGCCAACGCCTGGGAGCCGTACGTGGAAGACGCGGCGCACCGCCTCGGCGCCCACGGAGCGCTCACCCTCCTCAGCACGACGGACCTACGCAGGGGCGACACCCAAGACCCCGCCGAACTTGCCCGCCACCTGTGGCCCCTGCAGGAGATCGCCGACCGCTACCACCGCCTCAGCCGCATCGCCCAGCCCCGCCTCGACCGCCTCACCGGTGCCGGCGGACTCTCCCCCACCGAACTTCTCACCATCGCCGTCGAGCTGGCGGCCGAACTCACCCGTGCCATGGAACCCGACCCGCTGTTGCCGCCTCAGCTCGTGCCCCAGCCCTGGCCCGGCACCCAGGCCCGGGAACTCATCGCCCGATGCTGGGCTGCCTTGCCCGAACACGACCACGGCGACGCCCGGCCGACCCTCTTCCGCCTCTACACCGACATCACCCGAGAAGCAGCAGACCGGGCCACGCGCTGAAGACCAACAGACCGAGCGGATGCAGAGCAACGAGCCTCGCCTCCCCCGAGGCACCTTCTTACCCAGGTGCCTACCAGCCGCCCGATCTCTTACCCTGAGCCGGGGCGGACGAGCAGGGGGATCGGCGATGAGCATGTACTTCGACACCGGTGGCGAGACGCTGTGGAACCCCTCGAACGGTGCCGGCCGCCTCTTCCTACGGCAGGTCGAGGTCTTCGAGGCGGAGCTCGAACTGGCTTCGGGAATCGGTCAGGGCAAGTATGGGGGCGACGCGGACACACTCGAGGTCGATCCGGTCGTGTACGCGGAGTTCACACGCGGCCTGGTCGCCTGGCACTGCCGGACGGGCCACAGCGTCATCCTCGCGCTCTCCGAGGGTTTCGTGGCCACGGCGGTCGTGCTCGCGCGGCGCGCCGGAATCGAGGTGGAGATGCCCGAACCGGCGTCCGGCCATGTGCCCGGTGGCGGCCGGCGCGACCTCCAGGTCCCCGGCAACCCCCTGACCGCGTCAGCTGTCGTCACGGCGCTGCAGACCCGAGCGCGGCAGCTGGACCGCTCCATGGCCCGCTGAGCCAGTGCGCCGAATGCCACCTCGACTGAGAAGTCCTTCCAGCTACGGAAGGGCGAGCTGCAGCACATCCTCCAGCGGCTGCCTGACAAGCGGCAGGTAACCGCGGGGGCAGGGGATTGCGAGCAGATACGCTTGTTCACCTGGAAAATGCTTCCTTCCCTGCAGCCGACAAGACCCTCAACAGGTCGATCGGTGCAGGTCAGGCTTGCTCTTCACCTTCCTGACCACCTGTTGGGCATGACCGTCCGGCACGGGCCTCGCAGGCTTCCCGGTGCTTGTTCACGGAGTCCAGGGCGTCCCGCAGGGCACGGGTCTTGGCGCGGCAGGGGCCGTCACTCGTCGTTCACCCACCGCATGAGCCGTTGCAGCGGGTAGAAACCGTCGTGGGAGAGACCCGGCGGCATGCCGCCGGCTCTGCCGAGGGAGACCACGCGCTGAACGCCGGCGCAGGCGAGGGCGTCGCGCAGTTCCGCCTTGCGGGCGTCGGGATACACGCCGACCGTCTGGGTGGCGACCCCGGCGTGTGCGACCGCTTCGGACAGGGCGCCGACAGGGACGACGTCGACGATCTTTCCGTCGGGGTGGAAGTCCACCGGTTCGGGAGAGCGGATGACCAGGCCCCGGCCGTCGTAGCCACCCCACACCCGGTACTCGGGCTCCAGGGACCGCAGGACGTCGATCTCCTCGCGGAGTTCCGCGGCGACCCGCGGGCCGCCTGCCGAGCTGAACTCCCTTGCCACTCCGAGGCGTTCGCACAGCAGGGCGGCATAGCGGTCGGCGTCGTCCCAGGTCCCCTCGACGAACTGGAAGCGGCTGGCCACGCACGCCTGCTGGTTGAAGAACGTGGCGTCGGCGGCGCCCGCGTCGGCTGCCCGGGCCAGGGTCTGGGGGGACTCGAAGGCTTCGCGTCCGATCAGGGAGATGGAGGTCTTGGGGTCGAAGGAGACGAGCTCGAACCCCGGGCCGACGTACCTCAGCGCCCCGCGGATCGTGGCCTCGCCGCCCCAGGCGACCAGCTTGTCGAAGAACTGCGGGCGGAACAGCACGCTCTCCACCGTCTCGTCGCCGCCGCGCCAGTACACCGCGGAGAACGAGCGGACCACGGGGTGGCCTGGGGCCACCGCGGCCATGGTGCGGAGGATCGCGGTCGCGGTGAACAGGTCGTTCGAGGGCAGCTTCAGGAGGTTGACGCCCTTGGTGAGCGCGCCGCGCACGACGGACATCGCCGCGACGCCCGGTGCGTTGCCGGCGATGATGTGGACCAGGCGCGGCGGGAACGCGCGGATGGCCGCGAGCCGGTCGTCGGGCAGCCGCACGTCGCGCCAGCCGTCGAGCACGTCCGCACCACCGAGTTCGTGGTCGATCTGGGCGTACAGGCCGGGGCGTTGGAAGCTGCGCCACAGCACGGCGTAGGCACGTTCGAGCACCTCGGCGGGCAGCGGGCTGACCCGGACCATCCGCTCCAGAGCCTCGGCGAGCAGGCCCTCGCGGTCCGCCTTGAGAGCCTCGCCGGTTTCCACCAGCAGGTCGACGACCTCCGCCACGGGCACGTGGAAAGCGGGGCCGGGTTCGGTGCGCGGCCACACGAGGCGGTCCAGGTCGAGTGCCGGTGCCGTGAATCGGCCGCGGTCGAGGCGTGGGCTTTCGTCGACCTCGCCGCGCACCACGTGGACCACGGCCACCGAGCCTGCCGTGGTGCCGTCAAGCGTCGTGCCGCTCATCCGTGGATCATCCCCCGCACATAGGAGTCGAGTGTCGCCGCGCAGGTGATCTTGTCGTCGCCGCCGAGGTCCCCGTAGCGCTGGATGTCGGGCAGGACGACCGGTCCGGCTCTGCCGCATTCGCACGGGGAGAAGTCCACGAAGACCCGGTCGCCGCTGATCAGCCCGCCCCAGCGGCCTTCCAGGGAGACGTCCAGGAACGCGAACCGCCCCTCCACGACGCCGTCTCCGGGGTTGAGCAGCTTCTCGCCGGCCTCGTCGAGCACCAGGGGGATCACCCACGGCGGCACGTGATAGTTGCCCTTCTCGCAGGCGAGGCAGGAGCCCTGAAGCTCCGTCATGCCGTAGCTGCGAACCCGTCGTACGCCGTCGTAGAAGGCGGTGAACTGTGCCTGGTAGTCGTCGGGCAGCGCGCGGCCCTTGTTGCCGCCGCCGCTGAGCACCAGCGTGTCCGGATGGAGGCTCCCGTCGGGTACCCCGCGGGCGCGCAGGGCCTGGATCAACGCGAACTGCTGGTTGTTCATCCCCGCGATCAGCAACGGCTCGTCGCGGTGCGCGGCGATGTCCTCGACGATCTTCTCGATCGCCGCACCCAGCTCCTCCTCGCGGGCCGTGGACCCGGCCTCGAAGGAACTGATCTCCTGCGGGGTCGCGGTGCCCTCCGCCATCCGGCGGCGCAGCAGCGCGCTGCTCATCAGCTCGGACACGCGCATCGGGGCCTCGGTGAGCAGATGGGTCTGTCCGGGGCGCGCGAAGACCTCCGCGTGCCACCGGAAGCCGTCGACGGAGCGCATCGGGCCGCTCGCCGGGGCGAGAAGGTAGCCGCGGCGGGTGGGCTTCGGCGGGAGAGGATCGGGCCAGCAGGTGAGGTGTTCCAGGATGTCGTGCAGGAAACTCAGGTCGCTCGCGTCGCAGTTGAGGAAGGACACCTTCCCGGAGGTGCCGCTGGTGATGTAGGGGCGGTGGCCGGCGGCGGTGATGCGTTCGGTCCATTCGTCGATGTCGCGTACGCCGTCCATGTCGACGTCGCCGGGTTCGACCGCCGACACGGTGGTGTACCAGCGCAGGAGCCGGTCCCACCGGCCGGCGGTGATGAGGGAGACGGGATACGACTTGTAGCTGGTGTGCGAGAACAACAGCGGCACGAGGTCGTCGAGACCGGTGATCTCGTGCACGCCGGTCTCCTCGGCCCGGGTCCGCAGCAGCGGGACGCGCTCGCGATGAGCGGCGAAGGCCTCCCGTGCGGCTTCGAGCTGCAGCTCGCGTACGTCTGCGGCGGGTTGGTCGAAGGTGTCGCCGGATAGGACGAGGGACCGGATCTGCTCGCGTGCGCCGGGCACAGCGTTCACCTCAATCGGTTGCGTACGTTGTCTGTTCCGCTGTCTGTTGCGTGGTCTTCTCGGCGAGGTACGACGACTCGATCGCGTCCAGGTTGCCGCGCAGTTCCTTCGGGGTGCCGGTCATGGTGACGCGGCCGCGGTGCAGGACGTAGACCCGGTCCGCGATGTCCAGCACCTTGCGCACGTGCTGTTCGACCAGCAGCGCGCCCAGGCCGCGGTCCGCCGCCTCGCGTACCGCGCGCAGGAGCCGGTCGACCACCAGCGGGGCCAGACCGAGGGAGAGTTCGTCCGCGAGGAGCAACTTGGGGGCACGGCACAGCGCGCGGGCCAGGGACAGCATCTGCTGCTCGCCGCCCGACAGCATGCCGGCGCCGGTCTTGAGGCGTTTCTCGAGCTCGGGGAAGAGTTCCAGGGCTTGCTGGGTCTTCACCCGGCCGACCCGCAGGTTGTCCGCGGTGTCGAGCCGGGTGAAGACCGCCCGCTCCCCGACGTACGCCAGGCCCTGGCGGGCGCGGCGGTGCAGCGGTGCGCGGCCGGGCTCACCCAGCCAGCGCACCTCGCCGTGCATCGGGGCCAGGCTGCCCGAGAGCGCCCGGAGAGTCGTCGTCTTGCCCGCGCCGTTGGGTCCGAGCAGGGCGACGACCTCGCCGGGGCGGACCTCGATGTCGAGGTCGCGCACAACGGGTTGGCTGCCGTATCCGGCGGACAGGGCGCGGGTCGCGATCAGGGGCACTTCGGTGTCGTACACGGGCCCTCTCCTCAGCCGGACGACATGGCCGTCAGCATCTTGCGGACGTCGACGAAGGTCGATCCGGCCTTGGCCCACTCGATCTTCCCGTCGCGGATGGTCAGTTCGGTGGCCGTCGTGTTGTGAATGCGGTCGAGGCCCTTGATCGGCAGGGCCGTCGACGTCTTCCAGGTCAGCGGCGGGGTCAGGCCGCCGGTGTCGATGCCCGCCGTGGTGTCGAGCTCCTGCACCAGTGCCTTGGACGAGATGGTGGGCAGTTGCTTGACGGCCTCGGTGAAGACCTTGAACGCCACCCAGGCCGTCCCGTTGGCCCCGTTGGTGGTGTCGATGCCCTTGATGCCCTTGGTGGCTTCGAGGCAGTCCTTCCAGGCGGCGTCGGAGCTCGGCGGGTAGTAGCCGGTGATCGCGGAGCCCTCCAGGGGACTGCTGCTCCCTCCCGTGCTTTCGGCCAGCTGCGGGGTGAGGTTGCCGACGACGCTGCCGAGCTTCGTCTTGGCGCCGGACTGCACGTACGACTTCACGAACAGGTCCGAGTGCGTGCCCAGGATGACGTCCACGCAGTCGCTGCCCTTGGTCGCGGCGGCGACCTGCGGGGCGAGGTCGGTGGCGGTGACCGGCACCTTGAGGTCCTTCGGCGGTGCCCCTCCGGCGGAGGTCACGCCGACGGTGAGGAACTGCGAGACGATCGCGGCGGCGGCGACGTCGTACCGTACGCCGGAGATCTTCTTGCAGCCCTCCTCGACCAGTTGCCGGCCGTGTGCCGCGAACACCACCGGGGTGCCGCCGTTGACCGGGAAGGACAGCGGGTTGGAGAACTCCGCGGCCGAGACGCCGGTCCCGCCGATGTACGGGATGCCGGCCTTCTGCAGGATGGGCATGTAGCGGTCACCGGCGAGGCTGTACGACCCCACCACCGCGATCACCTTCTCGGCGACCGCCTGCTGGGCGCACTTCTCGGCCTCGTCGGGGTCGTTCTTCTCGTTGCAGGTCAGCACCTTCAACGGGCCGCCCTTGATGCCGCCGTGGGCGTTGATCCACTTCTCGTACGCCTGGGCGGTGAGCCGGACTCCGGGCTGGGCGCTGCCCTGGGTGTCCTCCGGTGCCCAGACCATCACCTTGACCGGTGCGCCCTTCAGGGAGGTGCTCTCCGTTTTGGAGCTGCCGGCCGTCTCTCCCCCACACCCTGCGGCGAGCAGGACTCCGGTCACCGCGAGACAGCTCGCTGTGGCGGTTCTGCGTCGGCGTGAGTCGTTCATGGTTCCTCCGCGGGGCTCGTCGTCGAGATGGCGACAGCATGGGGTGCGTTTTCGAGTTAGTGAAGTACTCTCGGCACAATTATTTAAATGAATGTGCTTTCTAGCCCCTGTCTCCGGGAGGTTCCCCGATGGACGACATCCTGCGCTTCGCGCTGCTGGGCCTCGGGCTCGGCGCCCTGTACGCCCTCACCGCGCACGGCATCGTGCTGGTCTACCGGGGCTCCGGTGTCCTGAACTTCGCGCACGGCGCGATCGGCATGGCCGGCGCCTATGTCCAGTGGGAGCTCGCCACCCAGCACGGCGTGGCGTACTGGCCCGCCACCGCGTGCGGCGTGCTCACCTCCGCGGTGCTGGGCGTGCTCACCCACCTGCTCGTGCTCCGTCCGCTGCGCAGGGCGTCCTCGCTGGCCCGTCTGGTCGGCACGCTGGCGGTCTTCATCGTGCTCACCGCGATCGCCGTCAAGCGCTATGGCGACAGCCTGCAGTTGGTGCCGGGCAAGCTGCCCACCGAGCTGCTGACGATCGCCGGGGCGACGGTCTCCGAGGACCGCGTCTGGCTGCTCGGCATCGCGGTCCTCGTGACCGTGCTCCTCCATCTCCTCTACAAGCGCACCATGTTCGGCCTGGGCACCACCGCGGTCGCGGAGAACGAGGGCGCCGCCGCCTCGCTCGGCTGGTCCCCGGACCTGATCGCCACCGGCAACTGGGCGCTGGGTTCGGCGCTCGCGGGGCTGACGGGCATCCTGATCGTGCCGGTCATCGGTCTGTCGGTGACCGGGCTGACCACGCTTCTGCTGAGCGCGCTGGCGGCCGCCCTGGTCGGCAGGTTCTCGTCGTTCCCCGTCACTCTGGCCGGCGGTCTGGTCATCGGGGTCGTGCAGTCCGAACTGACCCGCTTCGGCTCCGACGTCACCGGGCTCGCCGCGTCGGTTCCCTTCCTGTTCATCGCCCTGGTGCTGGTCGCACGCGGCCGGGCGCTGCCGCTGCGCGGTACGTTCCTGGACCGGCTGCCCGCCCTGGGCACCGGGAAGGTGCGCCCCGTGCCGCTGGCTCTCGCCGTCGTGACCGGGCTGTCGCTGGTGAGTCTGGCGACGCCGCTGTGGGCCGACGCGATCACCACCACCCTGGTGCTGTCGCTGATCATCCTGTCGATCGTCGTGGTCACCGGCTACGCGGGTCAGGTCTCCCTCGCGGCCTACGCGCTGGCCGGAACCGGCGCCTTCATCGCCGGACACGCGGCGGCCGACTGGGGCTGGCCGTTCGAACTCGCCCTGCTGGCCGGGGTGTTGGGAACGGTGCCGATCGGTCTCCTCTTCGCGCTCCCGGCGGTCCGCACCCGCGGCGTCAATCTCGCGATCATCACACTCGGCCTCGGCACCACCCTGGAGGCGATGGTCTTCCAGAACACCGATCTGTCGACGACCCCCGGCAGCGACGGCATCGCGGTGGGCAAGCAGACGCTCTTCGGGATCAGCGTCTCCGGAGTCGACCATCCGCAGCGGTACGCCGCCGTGGTGCTCGTGATGTTCGTCGCCGCCGCGCTCGTGGTCGCCAACGTGCGGCGCAGCCGGACCGGCCGCCGGCTGATCGCCGTACGGGCGAACGAGCGGGCCGCCGCCGCCCTCGGCATCGACGTCCGCGCGGCCAAGCTCTACGCCTTCGGCCTGTCCGCCGCCATCGCCGCGCTCGCGGGAGTGCTCACCGGTTTCCGCTCGACCTCGGTCGTCCTGTCCGACTTCGCCGGCTTCGACTCCATCACGGCGCTCGGCCTCGCGGTCATCGGCGGTGTCGGCTTCCTCGTCGGTCCGTTGTTCGCCGCGACCTTCGCCTCGGGCACGGTGGGTGCCCGGTTCGGGGACCTGGTTCTGCCCGGGCTGAGCGAGTGGATGCCGCTGATCGGCGGGATCATCCTGGTGCTGACGCTGGTGGGCAACCAGGACGGCATCGGGAAGGGGCTCGGCAAGCAGCCGGCGGGCAGCCGGCGCAGGCTGTTCCCGAAGCGCGGTGCGTCCGGGCGGCAGGCCGTGCAAGCAGCCTCCCGCAAGGCCTTGAGGGAGGCCTCGATGGAGGAGGAAGCGGCCGCGGCGGCCGTCCCTCGCGCCGCACCGCTCCCCCTCCACGTGCGGGATCTGACCGTGCGCTACGGCGGTGTCGTCGCCGTCGACGGGCTCTCGCTGGACGTCGAGCCGGGCCAGGTCGTGGGCCTCATCGGCCCCAACGGCGCCGGCAAGACCTCCGCCATCGACGCGGTCACCGGCTTCACCCGGGCCGCGTCGGGCAGTGTGCGGCTCGGCGACCGGGACGCGACCCGGCTGCCGGTCCACCGGCGGGCCGCCGCCGGGCTGAGCCGGTCCTTCCAGTCCCTGGAGTTGTTCGAGGACATGACCGTCCTGGACAACCTGTACGCGGCCTGCGACCGGCCCGGCCGGTGGGCGTACCTCACGGACCTGATCCGACCCGGCAGCCGCCCACTCCCCTCCCATGTGCTCGTCGCGGTACGGGAGTTCGGTCTCCAGGACAGTCTGGACCGGCCGGTGGGCGACCTGTCGTACGGAGAGCGGCGGCTGCTGGCCATCGCCCGCGCGGTGGCGGCCTCGCCGTCCGTGCTGCTCCTCGACGAACCGGCCGCCGGCCTGTCGGACGACGAGACACGGGAACTGGCCCACCTGGTTCGGCGGCTCGCCGAGGAGTGGGGCATGGGGGTGCTGCTCGTCGAGCACGACGTCGACATGGTCATGAGCGTCTGCGACCAGGTCGTCGTGCTCGACTTCGGACACCGGATCTGCGCCGGTACCCCGGAGGAGGTCCGGCGCGATCCGGCGGTGCGGGCGGCCTATCTGGGCGACCTGGAGCCGGAGACGCTGTCCTGAGCGTCCCGGGCGACGCCAAGAACCGGAGGCGCTGACCTCAGCGCCTCCGGCGGCAGCGACCGGAACCGTGTCAGGCGTCGCGCAGATCTGCGACATACGGCTGATGGGACAGCAGCCCGCCGTCCACGCGCAGGGTGTGCCCGGTGATGAAGGCCGACTCGTCGGAGGCGAGGAAGACGACCGCCGACGCGACGTCCTCCGGGCGCCCCAAGCGCGGGGTGAGGTGATGGCGCAGCATCGCCTCGCGGATCGCCCCGTGCGCCGAACCGGAGCTGGTCGGCGTGACGATGAACCCGGGCGCGATGGCGTTGCAGCGCACGCCCTGCTTGCCGTACTGGGTGGCGACGTACTGCGTGAGGTTGATGAGGGCGGCCTTCGAGGCGCCGTACGCCGGATTGCGCAGGTCGCCGGCGAGGCCGGCGCCGGACGAGGTGTTGATGACGGAGCCACCGCCGCGCGCGACCATGTGCGGGACGGCGGCCTGGATGGCGACCATGGTCCCGCGCAGGTTGATCCGCATCGTGTCGTCCCAGACCCCGGGGTCGGCCTCCACCACGGCGAGGTCCTGGCGGGCGGCCAGGTGGGTGGCCGCCGCGTTGTTGTGCAGGACGTCGAGACCGCCGTACGTCTCGACCGCCGAGGCCACCATGGCCCGTACGCTCTCCACGTCGCCGAGGTCGACGGCGACCGCCGTCGCGGAGCCCCCGGCGGCGCGGATCTCCTCCGTCACCGCCTTGGCGCCGTCGAGGTCGATGTCGGCCACCACCGTGTGGGCGCCCTCGGCCGCCAGGCGACGGGCGGTGGCCGCGCCGATGCCGGACGCGGCCCCGGTGACGACGGCAATCTTGTCTACGAGTCGCGCCATGGCAGAACCGCCTTGTCTGTTTGTCTCTTCGGTTTCTATGCGGTGAGTTGACTGCCGACGACCGACACGAACGAGACGCACTCGCCGGGTCCGCCGCCGAGGTTGTGCGTCAGGGCGAGCGAGCGTCCTTCGGCCACGGACTTCACCGTCCGCTCGGCCGGCGCCTCGCCCCGCAGTTGCAGCCACGCCTCGAACATCATGCGCAGGCCGGAGGCGCCGATGGGGTGGCCGAAGGCCTTCAGGCCGCCGTCCGGGTTGACCGGCAGCGAGCCGTCCAGGTCGAACGCCCCGCTGGTCACGTCCTTCCATCCCTGACCGCGCTCTGAGAAGCCCAGGTCCTCCATCAGCACCAGCTCCGTGGGCGTGAAGCAGTCGTGGACCTCGGCGAGGGCGAGTTCGGCGCGCGGGTCGGTGATGCCCGCCTGCCGGTAGGCCTCCCGGGCGGAGGCGACGACCTCGGGGAAGGTCGTGAAGTCGTACTCCGGGTCGACAAGCCCGTCTGCCGGGCCGGCGACGAAGGACAGCGCCTTCACGAAGATCGGCTTGTCGGTGTACTTGTAGGCGTCCTCGGCGCGCACCACGATCGCCGCCGCCGATCCGTCCGAGACGCCCGAGCAGTCGAACACGCCGAGCATGCCCGCGACGATCGGGGCCGACCGGATGCGCTCCAGCGGCACCTCCTTGCGGAACTGGGCGCGGGGGTTGCGGGCCCCGTTGACGTGGTTCTTCCAGGCGATGCGGGTGATGACGTCCTTCATCTCCTCCTCCCCCAGGCCGTACTTGGCGGCGTAGGCGGGGGCGAGGAGGGAGAAGTTCGCCGGGGCGGTGATCTCGCCGCGACTGTCGTCGCCCGCGCCCGGGATGACGGTGCCGGACAGTCCGGACATCCCAGAGTCCTTGAGCTTCTCCACGCCGACGGCCATCGCCACGTCGTACGCCCCGGAGGCGACGGCGTAGCAGGCGTTGCGCAGGGCCTCGGACCCGGTCGCGCACATGTTCTCGACTCGGGTGACCGGCTTGTTGGGCAGGTGGAGGGCCCGGCTCAGGGTCAGCCCGGACACGCCTGAGGCCTGGGTGCCGAACCAGTACGCGTCGATGTCGTCGATGGTGATGCCGGCCGAGGTGACCGCCTCACCCACGGCGTCGATCAGCAGGTCGTCCGCCGAGCGGGTCCAGTGTTCGCCGAAGGGCGTGCAGCCCATGCCGACGATCGCGACCCGGTCCCGTATTCCGTGCGAGCCCATCAGCGTGTCTCCTCAGCCTCGCCCGTCCGTACCGGCCGGGCCTTCCAGAAGTAGTTGTGCACGCCGGACGCCGTGACCGTGCGCCGGAACGTCATCTCCACCCGGGCGCCGATGACCGCGTCGGCCTCGGTCGCGTCGGTCAGCTGGCAGCGGAACCGGCCACCGCCGTCGTAGTCGACGACCACGACCAGCATCGGCGGGCTCGGCGTGGCCGCCAGGCGGTCGACGGTGAACGTGGCGACCGTGCCACGCACGTGCTCCATCGGCTCGTCGGTCATGGCGTCCACGCTCCGGCACGACACGCACACCCGGTCCGGCGGCAGATGCCGGGTGGCGCACTTCTCGCAACGGGAGGCGACGAAGCCGTACTTCCATCCCGTGCGGCGGTGTGCGGGCGGCGCGTAGGGCGGCTCAGGGTCCGGCCGTCGGGGTGGTTCGCGGTCGAGGAGACCGCGCCAGGACAGGTACGTGGCATACGGCATCGGGGCGCCGCCCGCGGCGATCTGCGCGGCGACCGGGCGGGCCGCACGGTGCGCGGGAAGCGCGTCGGTGGTGCGCAGCAGCAGGACTCCGGCGCCGTCCCCGAGCACCACGAGGGCGACGATCTCGCCCGGCCGGGCCCGGTCCAGGACGTCGGCGAGGAGCAGGCCGGGTTGGGCGGTGCCGGCGTTGCCGATCGCCCCGGTGAGGTCCGGCGTCACCGCCTCGGGTCGTACGCCCGACGTGCGCCGGACCGCCGTGCAGGCGCGCGCGTGCAGGCCGGAGACGACGAGGTGGTCGATCGCCCCGAGGTCGAGGCCCGCCTGGTCGAGGGCGGCGCTCAGCGCCTTGTCCGCGAGGGACACGTAGATCTCCTCGGCGAAGCGCTCCTCCCAGACCCGGGAGGCGGGCGCGCCGGGCAGCCGCCAGCGGTCGAGGATCTCGTCGCTGACCGTGTCGTGGGCGAGCAGCTCCGCGATGACCGGAGCCCCGTTGCGGTGTCCGCCGAAGACGAACGCCGCCGCGCCGTCGCCGCCCGCGACCTCGTCGCTGCCACCGGGCAGGCCGGTGCGCAGGTCGGCCAGGACCGTCAAGGTCGGTACCGGGGACCGGGCGGCCGTGACCAGGGCGCCGAGGCCGGAGCGCACGGAGCCGGCCATGTCGGCGGCCAGCACGTGCTGGTCGAGGCCGAGAGCGGCGTGCACGGCGGTGGCGTTCGTCTTGTCGAGGTAGGCGGGGGCGGCGGTGGCGAGGAAGAGCTGGCTGACGCGGGCGCGCAGGCCGTCGCGGGCGAGGGCGCCACGGGCCGCCTCGACGGCCATGGACGTGGTGTCCTCGTCGTAGCCCGCGACCGCGCGGGTCCCCCTGCCTCCCTTGCCGCCCAGGGCGGCTGCGACATCCGTCCGCGCGAGGCGGTGGTACGGCACGTAGGCGCCGTATGCGATCAGTCCGGCCATGTCAGCGTCCTCCATGAGCGTGGGTTGCGTCGGTGGGCCGTTCGAAGACCGCGGCCAGGCCCTGGCCCCCGCCCAGGCACATGGTCTCCAGGCCGTAGCGGGCCTGACGGCGGTCCAGTTCGCGCAGCAGGGTGGCGAGGATGCGGCCTCCGGTGGCGCCGACGGGGTGGCCCAGCGAGATGCCGGAACCGTTGACGTTGAACCGCTCGAAGTCGGTCTCCGTCATGCCCCATGCGCGGGTGCAGGCGAGTACCTGGGCGGCGAAGGCCTCGTTGAGTTCGATCAGGTCGATGTCGGCGAGCTTCAGTCCGGCTCGCTCCAGGGCCCGGGCGGTGGCGGGTACCGGCCCGATGCCCATCGTCTCGGGTGGTACGCCGACGACGGCCCAGGAGACCAGGCGGCCGAGCGGGCGCAGACCGAGTTCGGCGGCGCGCTCGGGGTGGGTCACGACGCACAGGGCGGCACCGTCGTTCTGCCCGCTCGCGTTGCCGGCCGTGACGGTCGCCTCGGGGTCCTGGCGGCCGAGCACGGGACGAAGCGAGGCGAGCTTCTCCAAGGACGAGCCGGCGCGCGGGTGTTCGTCGGTGTCGACGACCGTGTCGCCCTTCCGGGTGCGGACGGTGACCGGCACGATCTCGTCGGTGAACCGGCCCTCCCGCTGGGCCGCGACGGCCTTCTCGTGGGAGCGCAGGGCGAGTCGGTCCTGCTCCTCGCGGGGGATGGCGTACGCGCGTCGCAGGTTCTCGGCGGTCTCGAGCATGCCGCCCGGGACCGGGTGGTTGACGCCCCCCGACATGACCCGGCCGCGGGCCAGCCGGTCGTGCAGGGTGGTGCCCGCGCCGCGTACGCCCCAGCGGACGTCGGTCGTGTAGAACTCGGCCTGGCTCATGGACTCGACGCCGCCGGCCAGCACGAGGTCGCTCGCGCCGGTCTGCACCTGCATCGCCGCGGTGATGATCGCCTGCAGTCCGGAGCCGCAGCGGCGGTCGATCTGCAGTCCCGGGACCTCCACCGGCAGACCGGCGTCCAGGGCGGCCACGCGGCCGATGGCGGGTGCCTCGCCGTTGGGGTAGCACTGGCCCAGCAGGACGTCGTCCACGGCTGCGGGCGGTATGCCGGTGCGTTCCAGTACGGCGCGTACGACCGTGGCGGCGAGTTCGGCCGCCGTCACGTCGCGAAAGGCACCGCCGTAGCCGCCGACGGGGGTACGCAGGGGTTCGCAGATCACCGCGTCACGCAGGAGGGCGGGCATCGGGTGGGCCTTTCGTGAGGAGTACGGGCGTCAGGAGCGGCGCGCAATGGAGGTGGCGCTCAGCGGGGGCGGCGCTCAGCAGGAGCGGTTCTCGGTGGCGGCGCTCACATGTACCGGCCGCCGGTCACCTCGACCACGGCTCCGGTGACGTAGCTCGCCAGGTCGGAGGCGAGGAACAGGACGACCTGGGCGACCTCGGCGGGCTCTCCGGCACGTCCCATGGGGATCTCCGCGAGCTTCGCGTCCCATGCGGCCGGCGGCATCGCCTCGGTCATGGCGGTGCGGATCAGGCCGGGCTGCACGGCGTTGACGCGGATGCCCGCCTTCGCGAGCTCCTTGGCGGAGGCTTTGGTGAGGCCGACGAGTCCGGCCTTGGCCGCGCTGTAGTTGGTCTGCCCGAAGTTGCCGACCTTGCCGGCGATGGAGGAGATGTTGACGATGCTGCCGCCCTGTCCGTGCGCGCGCATCGCCTCGGCGGCGTACCGCGTGCCGTTCCAGGCGCCGGTCAGGTGCACGTCGACGACGGCGCGGAAGTCGGCCAGGGCCATCTTGCGCAGGGTCGCGTCCCGGGTGATCCCGGCGTTGTTGACCATGACGCCGACGGGTCCGAAGACGTCGGCGCAGTGGGCGACGAGGGCGGCGACCTCGTCCTCGTCGGTGACGTCACAACGCAGCGAGGTGGCTGCCACGCCGTTCTTGGCCAGGCGTTCGGCGGCTTCGGCCGCGGCGTCCTCGTCGATGTCACCGAGGACGACGGACGCGCCCTCGGCACCGAGGATGCCGGCGATCTCGAAGCCGATGCCCTGTGCGCCGCCGGTGATCACCGCGTTCCGGCCGTCCAGCAGTCCCATGTCAGCCCGCCTTCGACTCGACGCTATTTCTCTCAAATAGATAACCTATTATGCTGAAACAATCAATACAGCGATAGGCTGTGCGAGCGGGGCCGGACGAGGAGAGTACGCAGGTGGACATCAGCTATCCCCCCGAGACCGAAGCGTTCCGCACGGAGGTCAGGGCGTTCCTCGCCGAGACGCTGCCGACGGGCTGGAAGGGCATCGGCGCCCTGGACGAGGAGAGTGCGTGGGCCTTCGCCCGCGACTGGCGCCGCCGGCTCACCGAGCGCCGGTACCTCTCCCTCACCTGGCCCGAGCAGTACGGCGGCCGGGGCCTGTCCAAGCTTCACCAGGTCGTCCTGATGGAGGAGCTGGCCCTGGCGGGTGTGCCGTTCGGGCTGCCGCAGGACACCTTCGGGGTGAAGATGCTGGCGAACACGCTGCTGCGCTGGGGTACGGAGGAACAGAAGAGCCACTTCCTGCCCCGCATCCTCAGCGGGGAGGACACCTGGTGCCAGGGGTACTCGGAGCCGGACGCGGGCTCGGACCTCGCCTCCCTGAGGACGCGCGCGGTGCGCGACGGCGACGAATGGGTGATCGACGGCCAGAAGGTGTGGACCTCCGGTGCTCATCACTGCGACTGGATCTTCGTCCTGGCCCGCACGAACCCGGACGTCTCCAAGCACCGCGGCATCTCGTTCCTGCTCGTCCCACTCGACCAGCCCGGCGTCGAGGTGCGGCCTTTCCGCATGATGAGCGGACAGCTGCACTTCAACGAGGTCTTCTTCAACGGCGCCCGCACCCGCGCCGATCTCGTCGTCGGCGGCGTCGACAACGGCTGGACGGTCGCCCAGAGCCTGCTGGGCGTGGAGCGCGGGGAGGAGGCCGCGACCAACCCCATCCTCTTCAAGGCGGAGGTCGAACGTCTCGTCGAACTGGCCCGTCTGCACGGCAAGGACCAGGACCCCGTCATCCGGCAGCGGATCGCCTGGTGCTGGTCCAAGGTCGAGATCATGCGCTACCTCGGCTACCGCATCCTCACCGGCTGGCTCAAGGGCGCCGACCCGGGCCCCGAGACGTCGATCGCCAAGCTCTACTGGAGCGAGTACCACACCGAGGTCACCGACCTGGCGATGGACATCATGGGCCTGCACGGCCAGATACCGGTCGGCCGTCCGCCCCTGCGCACCTACCGCACCGACGACCCCGGCGCGGCGAACTCGTCGGGGTCCTGGTCGACGACGTACCTCATCGCCCGCTCGGGCACGATCTACGCGGGCACGTCCCAGGTGCAGCGGAACATCCTCGCGGAGAAGGTGCTGGGGCTGCCGCGTGAGCCGAGGCTCACGACCCCGTAGGCCGCTCGAAGGTGCTGAGCTCCGGCACCGGGCGCGGCCCGGTGCCCGGGACCCAGCCCGCGTCGAGCTTGCGCAGGCCCACCCCGTTCGGCGCCCAGATGTGGCAGCTGTTCAGGACGCCCGCCGTGGAGCGCGGGTCGTGGGACTGCTCACCGGCGTAACGCAGGCCCGCGTTCGCCGAGATGGCCGCCTGTACGACCGCGGGGCCCAGGGCGCGGGCCAGCTCGTGCAGGTGCGAGCAGCCGGACACCCCGCGGAACCGCTCCTGGATCGCCCGGTTGTATCCGGCGGCCACGCCGAGCCCGACCAAGCCGTCGAACACCGGGGTGATCAACGGACACTCGGCGTGCGGGAAGGTCCGCATCTCCGCGTCGGCGTGGACGATGACCATGTCGGCGAGACGTACGCGCACTGCGAGCACCATCCGGTGGACGACGCCGGCCGACGGCTCAGCCCAGGGGCGCACGTCGCTCAGTTCCGCCTCGACCGAGATCTCGTCGCCGTCCTCCGCATACGCGGTGACGGTGATCGTACGACGGTGCAGCGGGAGTTCGGAGCGCGTCATGACGAGGCCTCCTGCGGGAGCGCCGGAGCCGGGGCCGGGGCCGGGGTCTCCCCCAGCCCCGCGAACTCCGGTGGCCTGCGCTCGATGAAGCTGCGCACCCCCTCGCGGTAGTCCGGGGCCCGTTTCGCCGTGGCCAGGAGGGCGGCCGCGTGGTCGCGGCTCTCGGTGAAGGTCCTCGCCTGGTCGTCGGCGAGCTGCCGCTTGATGAGGGACATCGCGTACGGGCTGGCCGACCGGGCCAGCTCGGTCGCGTACGCGAGCGCCGCCGGGAGCAGGTCCTGCGGTTCGACCAGGCGGTTGACCAGACCCATGGCCAGGGCCTCCGTCCCGGTGATGCGGCGCGAGGACAGCAGCAGATCGCCGGCGTTGCCGTAGCCGACCAGCCGGGGCAGGATCCAGGACACGCCGTCCTCGGCCACCAGCCCGCGCGCGCTGAAGGCGGCGGCGAACTTGGCGTGCGGTACGGCGAACCGGACGTCGCACATCAGGGCCTGGTTGAACCCGATGCCCGCGCAGGCGCCGTTGACGGCGGCCACCACGGGCTTCGGGAAGGACATCGGGCGGGTGCGCGGGGGCAGCTGGTCCGTGGGCCACGGGCGGGCGCCCGACGAGGCCGCGTCGAGCACACTCATGTCCATGCCCGGGCAGAAGCTGCGCCCGGCGCCGGTGAGCACCACGGCCCGTACCCGTGGATCCTGCTCCGCCCGGTCGAACAGCTCGTTGTAGAGCAGCTCCATCTCCAGCGTCCAGGCGTTGTGCCGCTCGGGCCGGTTCAGGGTGAGCAGCATGACCCCGTCGTCGGTGAGCTCGGTGAGGATCACCGGGGCCGGGTTCTCGGTCATCGAGGTCACTCCCACGGGGTCCGTTGACTGGGTTTGGCTTAATAGATAGATGAATCATCTATATACCACCAGCCGCCCCGGGCACCAGATCAGGTCACGCGAAGAGAAGATCACCCACGCCTTGACCTGGTACCCTCGATGCACTAAGACGATTCATTTAGCTATACGAGGAGCCCCCGTGGCCGAGGCAGCCCGCACCGCAGAAACGGCGACCGTGCCAGTCCCCGCTCGCACCCGCGTCGGACGCCAGGTGCGGGTACCGAAGACCGCCGAGCTGGTCGCCGCGCACCTGCGTCGCCAGATCGTACGGGGTGAACTGAAGCCCGACGACGCACTGCCCCCGGAGTCGGGGCTGATGGAGCAGTTCGGCATCTCGCGGCCCACGCTGCGCGAGGCGTTCCGCGTGCTGGAGTCGGAGTCGTTGATCACGGTGCGCCGCGGCGCGCACGGCGGTGCCCGGGTGAGCGCGCCGGACTCGGATGTCGCCGCCCGCTTCGCCGGCCTGATCCTCGAGTACCGCGGCGCCACCCTGGGGGACATCTACCATGCCGCGGCCCTCATCGAGCCGCCCTGCGCCCGCCAGCTCGCCACCAAGCACACGGCGGAGGACATCAAGCGGCTGCGCGACGCGGTGGCGGCCGAGAAGGCCGTCATGGACGACCCGCTCGCCCTGGTCGACGCACAGGACGCCTTCCACGCCCTGCTGGTCGAACTCACCGGCAACCAGACCCTGATCCTGCTGTGCGGCATGCTGCGCAACATCATCGACCGGGCCAACGCCTCGTACACCGCGGGCGCGGCCGATGCCGAGGCACAGAAGACGCAGGCCCTCAAGGGACACCGGGCGCATGTACGGATGGTCGGCCTGATCGAGTCCGGCAAGGCGGACGAGGCCGAGAAGCTGTGGCAGCGGCACATCGCCAGCGCGGACGACGTCGTGAACGCCGCGGGACCCAAGACGGTGCTCGAGCTCCTCGACTGACCGGCCTATCCTCACAGCGGACCCGTCCCCACTCCCCCCTTGCGCTCTCTAATCAGTTAGATAATTATAGAAGGCGTACTGAATAGTTCCTGGGGCCCGGAGGCGACGCCATGGCCGAACCGCGCAAGCGCATCTTCGACTGCGACCAGCACATGTACGAGGAGCGGGACTCCTTCACCCGCTACCTTCCGAAGGAGTTCCTCGGATCGGCGGTCGCACCGGTGACCCTGCCGGACGGGCGGGAGGTGATCCTCGCCGGGGACCGGATCGTCGTATGCCTGGAACCGGAGTTCGGACAGGTCTACCGTCCCGGTTCGCTGAAGGAGATGCTCAAGGCGATGGCCTCGGGCAATCCCGAGGAGACCTACCAGTTCGAGCCGATGCACGAGTCGTACCAGAACCGCGAGGCCCGGCTGCGGGTCATGGACGAGCAGGGTCTGGACCAGTCGATCATCTACCCGGGCGGCTGGGCGCTGGTCGCCGAGGAGTACGTGAAGGGCGTGGAGCCGCTCTACGCCAACTACCACTCCTTCAACCGGTACATGAACGAGGTCTGGGGCTTCAACCACCAGGGCCGCATCTACGCCCCCGCGCTGCTGTCGCTGCGCGATCTGCCCAGCGCGGTCAAGGAGCTGGAGTTCGTCCTGAACCAGGGCGCCCGCTTCATCCTGCTGCCCACCGGGCCGGTGTACGGCCGTTCGCCCGGCGACCCGTACTTCGACCCGTTCTGGAAGCTGGTCAACGAGGCCAAGGCGAGCGTCTGCTACCACATCAGCGAGTTCTACTACAACTCGCAGGTGGCGCCCTCCTGGGGCTACGACCCCCACCCCATCCACTTCCGGATGTCGGCCTGGCAGTGGCAGAACACCTACGGTCAGCGCCCCATCGAGGAGACGCTGTCCGCGCTGATCTTCGACAACCTCTTCGGCCGCTTCCCCGACATCAACGTACTGGTGTCCGAGTTCGGCGCCGAGTGGGTGCCGCACTTCGTGCGACACATGGACAAGAGCCGGGGCATGGGCCGCAACGGCCCCTGGATCGGCGGGCAGTTGGACGAGCGCCCCAGCCAGGTCTTCCGCAAGCACGTCCGCGTGGTGCCCTACCCCGAGGACGACACCGTGAGCCTCGTCAAGCGCCTCGGCTATCACGAGTCCATCGTCATGGGCTCCGACTTCCCGCACGCGGAGGGCCTGGCCAACCCGGCCGACTTCCGCAAGCTTCTCGCGGGGCTCGACGAGTCCGCCCAGGACGACATCATGTACAACAACGCTCAGCAGCTGATCAGCCGCTGAGCGTCGCGGAAGAGCGCGGGCGAGAGCACCGAGCCCGGTACCGGCATTCGGTACCGGGCTCAGGACTGTCCGGCCCGTTGCAGTACCGCAGCGCGAGGAACGGCTGCGCGACCGTCTCGGCGAGGCGGTGTGGCGCTGCGCGTGCACGACACGGTGATCACCGCGGTCGCTCCCGGGACCGTGACGCCGTCCGGCTCCGACCACTGCTCCGTGTTCACCCCCTACGTCCGCCGCTGGTCGGGTGAGGGGCGGCCCGAGACCTGCCCGGCACCGGGCACCTTGCGCGTGCCCGACGGGTACGCGGCGAGCCCCTGCCGTCCCGCGGCGCGCTGCCCGGCATCTCTCCGGACCTCCCCCGCGGGGGTGAGTGAGAAGGCGGGGCTCAAGTGGTTCTCCTGGTGAGCCCGGACAGGGTTGTCCGGCGGGCCAAGGCGCACCTGGTGCTCTCCGCCATGCGCCACCGGGTGGCCGAACCCGGCGAGCCGAACACGTCACGCCCTCGAGGCCAGGCGCCTGTTCGACCAGGTCCGCGACCACACACCTCATCACCTGAGCGCGACAGACTCCACCGCCGTGACGGCCTGCGACAGCCCAGCAGGATGTGGCGAGCCCGGCACGGTCTGCCCGGCCCAGCCGGGCCCGAGCGTCAGGACGACCGGCTTCCTGCGGGCACCCCGCACACCCCATTCGATCGCAGCCACGTACTGGGCCAGCGGCCGGCTCGCGGTGGTACGCGACTGTGCCCACAGCCCCACCGCGACCGGACCGGTCCTGCGTACCGCGGCCACGAGTGACTCGACGGGCAGCGCGCCACCGAACATGCGTACCGGGAGATTCCGTTCGGCCAGGGCGGCGGCCAGCACCTCCAAGGGCAGCGTGTGGTTCTCGGCGGGAACACAGGCGAGGACCGTCGTGGCGCCGGGCCGGTCGGCGACCACGGGCGGGGCATGGCGCCGCAGCACGCCGGACACGTGCCAGGACAGGAAGTGCTCGACCTCGACGTACCTCTCACCCGAGCTCTCCCACTTGCGGCCGACCGCCTGCAGAGTCGGCATGATCACCTCCGACCACGCCGCGACCAGGCCATGTTCCTCGATCGCGGCGCTCAGCAGCCCGTCGAGCGCGGGGGCGTCGAGACGCAGGGCCGCACGGGCGACTCCCTTGCACTCCTGACGCACATCGCCCAGGCGAAGACCGGTGCCGGCCCGGCTCCGGCCGCCGGCCGCGGGCAAGGGGTACGGAACGGATTCCGCCTGGGGCGTGAGCGCCTCCGGGCCCGCCTCGTCCAGCGCCAGCCGGGCGGCCTCGGCGGGCGGCAACCCGGTCGCCGTCAGCGCGCACATCCGCTCCAACCGCGCCACGTCCACGGCGGTCCAGCGACGATGCCGGCCACCGGTATGCGCCGTGGGGCCGAGACCGTAGCGGCGGTCCCAGGAACGAACCGTGGTCGGTGCCACCCCCAGACGCCTCGCCACCTCACCGGTGGTCAGCCCGCCGCCACGCGGCGCGTCCTCGTGATCACCGTCGTCTCTTTCCAGGCTCATGCTCCCCATATTACGACGCATAAACGATGCATGTTGTGTGCGTCGTTTCGGGTCGCAAGGCTGGCGCACAGGCGCTCGGTCAATGCGGCGCATGCGGCGCACATGCCGACCGGGCCGGTTCGGCAGGCGGCCTTCTGCCCCGCACAGGTCGCACGGCAGGAGGAACAAGCCCATGACCACGAACACGCGAATCACCGATGTCCGCTTCCCGGCCCTCGAGGAAACGCCGTGCGAGATCGAACTGGCCCGCGGTCTGCGCGCCGCGGACGAGATCGCGTTCGCGGCCGTCTACCGGCGCTGGGGCTCACTCGTCCACACCATGGCCACCCGCTCGCTCGGCGACACCCATGAGGCCGAGGACGTGACCCAGCAGGTGTTCCTCGGCGCCTGGCGCGGACGGGACGGCTACCGTCCGGAGCGGGGACCGCTCGGCGCCTGGCTGGTCGGCATCACGCGCCGGAAGATCATTGACGCTCTGGCGGCGAGGACGAGGCGTCTCACGCTGATCGATTCGGTGGCGTCCGACACCGACGTGCACGGCCACGAGGTGGGCGCACCTGAAGACGTCCTGGACCGGGTGCTCCTGGTCGACGCCCTGACCCGGCTGCCGCGCCACCAGCGCGAGGTGCTGTGCATGGCGTTCTACGAGGACCTGACCCAGGCCGAGATCGCCGAGCGCACCGGTGTCCCCCTGGGCACCGTGAAGAGCCACACCCGACGTGGTCTGCGTCGGCTGCGTGAGGGGATCGAACGAGGCCGCGCCGACGACAACGCAGCGTAGGCCCGTGCCCGATAGCGCCTGCCGCGCGCATCCATGACGGCCCCCGCGCACGAAACAGCTCCGAGACTCCGCAACCGGCGGAACCTCTCACACCGAAGGGAATTTCCTCATGACCTCCCGGGCCCCCCTCATCCTCGCCGCCTCGGCCGGCGCATGCGCCCTGGCTCTCGGCGTCACCGCCCCCGTCATGGCGGCCCCCGCCGCCGGAAGTGACGACCCCGCCATGGTGTCCGTCTTCCACGGCGTCCCCGGACTGACCGTCGACGTCTACGCCAACGGGAACGAACTGCTCAGCGACTTCAAGCCGGGCACCGTGACCGACCCTCAGTCCCTCGACGCCGGCACCTACGACATCCAGGTCTTCGAAGCCGGGCAGAGCCCCGACGGCACACCGGCCATCGAGAAGGAGATCAAGGTGCCGGCCGGAGCGAACGCCACGATCGCGGCCCACCTCTCCGCCGACGGCAAGCCTCAGCTGACGGCCTTCGTCAACGACGCCTCCCAGGTCGCCGCCGGCAGTGCCAGGCTGACCGTACGGCATGTCGCCGCCGCCCCGGCCGTAGACGTCCGAGCGGGCGGACAGCCGGTCTTCAAGGGACTGGAGAACCCGAAGCACGACACCGCTGTCGTCGACGCCGGCACCGTCTCGGCCGATGTCGTGCTCGCCGGCACGGACACCGTGGCGATCGGTCCGGCCGACCTGAACCTCAAGGAGGGCACCAGCAACATCGTCTACGCCTGGGGCAGCGCGACCGACAAGAATCTCGCGCTCGCGACACAGACCCTCAGCGGCATGGAATCCGCTCCGAACGCCGTCCACGCGGGCGGCAGTGGCGCGGCCGTGAGTGCGAACTCCTCCGACCAGTGGCTGGGCTGGGCGGCCGCGACCGGGGTGGTCACTCTGGCGGCCGTCCTGGTGACCCGCCGGGCCGCAGGCCGGCGTG
Source organism: Streptomyces sp. NPDC058678 (assembly GCF_042714835.1). Lineage (NCBI taxonomy): Bacteria > Bacillati > Actinomycetota > Actinomycetes > Kitasatosporales > Streptomycetaceae > Streptomyces > Streptomyces sp. NPDC058678. The sequence goes on from NZ_JBHXSG010000005.1 coordinate 91,671, forward strand.
GGTGACACGACACGACGGCTCACCGGCCTCACAGTGGCGACCGCCGCCCTGGCGGCGGTCCTCACTCTGAGGGTCGCCCCGTCGGAACAGGCGTCTCCCCCAGGCGATTTCGGCCCCTCCGTTCCGGCGCGGGCCGCCGCACCCGGCACGCTCTCCCCCGCCACCGAGGCACGGCCGAGTCCCACAGCCCACGCTCAACGCCGGCATCCTCCCCAGCGCGTTCTGGTACGCGACGTGGGCCTGGACACCCGTGTCCGGCCGGTGGGCGCGACGGAAGCGGGCGCCATGGCGATCCCGGCCGATCCGGCCGTCGCGGGCTGGTATCGCTTCGGACCGGCTCCCGGAAGCTCGCACGGGTCGTCCGTACTGGTCGGACACGTGGACAGTGACACGGGAGCCCTCGGCGAGTTCGCGGCGCTCTACGACGTGAAGCCCGGAGACAGGGTGGAGGTGCGACGCGCCGACGCCGAGCCGGCTCTCTACCGCGTCACCGCGCGTTCGACGGTGCCGAAGGACGAACTCCCGTCCGCCACGTTCCGCCGGAGCGGCCCTCCGGCTCTCACCCTCGTCACCTGTGCGCCTCCGTTCATCCCCGAGGAGGGCGGTTACCAGGCCAACCTGGTCGTCACCGCCGAGCCACTCGCGGCCTGAATCCGGGCGAGCGCGTCCACGCACGGACGGGGCGGATGCCGGGGGCGGAGCACAGGACAGGAGGGTCACGGTGCCACATGTCGAGCGCGCACACCTGATGGAACTGGCAATGGGAAACGACATCTCGAGCAACGACCCCGGCGCCCTGCAGCACCTCGCGGCATGCCACCGCTGCCGGGAGGAACTGCGCCTGATCACACGGGTCATCGCCGCCGCCCGTGGCGTGCAGGAGTCCGACCTCCCGACCACCCCTCCGGAACGGGTATGGCAGCACATCACACAGGAGTTGTCCGTAGCGGACGAGACTCCCGCACCGCCGCCCGTGAAGTCGACGCACGGCCTTTCCGTGGCGTCGGCCGAGCCGCATCACACCCGCCGCTCCACGGACCTCCACGGCCGGACGATCCGTTACTCACTCTTCCTTCTCGCGGGCATCGCCTTCGTCCGGTGGTGGAGCCGGGACCGTCAAGCACCCGGGCGGCACCAGTCCGTGAGGTCCGCCGCGAGATTCGCGATGTTGGTGAGCAGTGCCGTGCCGCGCCGGGAGTGGTCGTAGCCGGCCAGGGGATAGCCGTTGCTCAGGCAGGCGAAGGACAGGCCGGTCTCCGGGTCCATGAAGCCCAGTTGGTAGGCGGCTCCGGCGCTGCCGAAGAGGGCGGGCGAACCGGTGGACGGCAGGTTGCTGCCCGCGTCCGGTCCGGCCACGGTGACGAACAGGCCCATGCTGGTACGGCGGTCGGAGCCGCCCCCGTAGATCTGCTCCCCGTGCGGGTGGTCCGTCAGCCGGATCCGGGTGCCGTCCGCCACGGCCTCCGGCTTCCACAGGCCGGAGTGTTCCAGCGCCTGGAAGTACAGGGCGATGTCGGCGGCCGTGGCGACCAGCGCGTGGCTGGGCTCCCCGGCCGCCAGCACCCGCGGGTCGGACAGATACCAGGGTCCCCAGGGGTCGGGCTGCTGGTCGTCGCTCGTGCGGTCGGTGGCGGTCATCGGGGCGACGGTGCCGGACTGCCGGTCGACCGGCACGCCGAGTTCCATCGAGGACAGGCCGAGCGGCAGGGCGATCCGCTGATGCACGTAGTCGGCGAAGGGCAGGCCCGTGCGGCGTTCGACGATCTCGGCGATCAGCCAGGCGGCCGAGGTGAGATGGAACTGGAAGCGGCTGCCCGGCGGACAGTCGAGCCGCCAGCGGCCGAAGGCGGCGAGCCGCTGTTCGCGGTCCAGCATCTTCGGGTACCCGAGCGGTGCGAAGGGGAAGCCGGCGGTGTGGGTGAGCACCTGCTCGACCGTCACCGCCTCCTTCCCGTTCGGCGTGAACTCCGGGATGATCGCGGCGACTTGCTCGCCGACGTCCAGGAGCCCCTCGCCGATCAGCTTCCACACCACGCCGGCGACGACCGATCGCCCGACGGACTGCAGGACGTACCGGGTGTCCGGTTCGGCGTCTCCCCACGTCTCGAAGGCCACCAGCCGCCCGCCCCGGGCCACGGCGACCTGCGCGGAGGGCAGCGGTCCGTGCTCGACCTCCAGACGGATCCGGCGCAGGAGCACGTCCAGCCGGTGCGGGTCGACGCCCGCGGTCTCCGGGCTGACGACAGCGTGGTCAAGCGTCACTTGTTCCTCCCTGGCACGGCTCGCGCAGGCGGCGGCGCACGACCTTGCCGTTCGCGTTGCGCGGCAGGACGTCCACGAACCACCAGCGGACGGGCACCTTGAACCCGGACAGCCGGGCGCGGGTGTGGCTTCTGAGTGCCGCCGGCCGCGGCGGGGCGTCGGGATCGGCCGGTACGACGAAGGCGACGACGGTCTGGCCGAGCCGCTCGTCGGGAACGCCGGTGACCGCGACGTCCGCCACGCCGGGATGCGCGGACAGGACCGTCTCCACCTCCAGCGGGTGGACGTTCTCGCCACCACGGATGATCATGTCGGTGCGTCGGCCGAGCAGGTAGAGATAGCCGTCCTCGGCCACGCGGCCCAGGTCGCCGCTGTGCAGCCAGCCTTCGGTGTCGATCCGGAAGAGGTGGTCGGCTCGGGCGTGGATCTCTCCGACGCCGTCCGGTCCGGGGTCGTGGACCCTGACTTCGACTCCGGGGGCGGGCTGCCCCACCGACCGCAGCAGCTCGGTGCGTCCCGCGACCGCCTCCCGGTGGTCCTCCGGGGTGAGGACGCTGATCGGCGAGCCCTCGGTCTGGCCGAACATGTTGAGCATGCGGACGCCGGGCATCGCCTCGTACGTCCGGCGCAGGGTGCCGGGGCGGACGGGCGCGCCGCCGTACTGGAGGGTCCGCAGCGATTCGTGGCGGGCCTCTCCGGCTGCCAGCAGGGTCTCCAGCATCGCCGGGACCATGCTGGTGTGTGTGGTGCCGAGGTCCCGCAGCAGGGCCCACCCCTCGACGGTGAAGCGGGGCAGCCCGGTGATCAGGGCGCCCGCGGCGAGCGCGACGGCGATGTTGCCCAGGCCCGCGATGTGGTGGAAGGGAGCGCTGCCGCCGTAGAAGCTGTCGGGGTCGAGCCCGCACAGCCGCCCGTTCACGCGGGCTCGGGCGGCCAGCCGCCGCTGGCTCATGGGGACCGGTTTGGGCAGGCCCGTCGTCCCGGAGGTGTGCAGGACGGCAGCGAGGTCGTCGGGTTCGGCGGTCAAGGTCCGCGCGATGGCGGGTAGTTCGGGTACGACGGCGATCCGTCGGCCGGACAGTTCAGCGACCTGCCTGGCGAGTTCGGCGAACTCGGGTTGCGCCAGCAGGACTTGGGCCCGCGTCTCCCTCACCACGGCGGCGATCTCGTACGCCGTCATCCGCACCCCCAGCGGTGCGAGCGGGTGGCCGGATCCGGCACCGCCGATCACCAGTGCGAGGGCGTCGGCGGAGGTGGCGACCAGTGCGGGCACCGGTTCGCCGGGCTCCAGGCCGAGGGTGTCCAGCCAGTCGGCCGCGCCGCCCGCACGGTCCAGGAGTTCGCGTCCGGTCCAGGCGAGGTCGCCGAACCGGACGGCGGGGCGGGCATGGTCGTAGGCGCGGCTCACCATGGCGGTCCAGGTGGCCGCCTGCACCCCTTCCTGCGTGGCGGCCATCGGCTCAGGGCTCCAGGCGGGCCGCCGCGGTGCCGGTGACCACCTCGGCGCCGTCCTGGTTGAGGGTGCGCAGGGCGAAGTGGGCGACCGGGCCCGTCGGCGTGTCCTCGATCGACTCGACGGTGGCCATGGCCGTCAGGGTGTCGCCGGGCCAGACCTGCGCCTTGAAGCGCACGCCGTAGCGCAGCAGCGCCTCGGGGCCGACCCAGTCGGTCAGGACCCGGCCGGTCATGCCCATCGTCAGCATGCCGTGGGCGAAGACGCCGGGATAGCCCGCGGCCTCGACGGCGAACCGCTCGTCGGTGTGCAGCGGGTTGAAGTCGCCGGAGGCGCCCGCGTACTGCACGATGCGGGTGCGCTTGAGGTCGTCGACGAGGACGCTCTCGCGGGTTTCGCCGACCTTGATGTCGTCCGGGTTCAGGCTCATCGGGCGTCCTTCGGGGTTGCCGGGCCCTCGGGGACGACGGCCACGGTCACGGCTCTGACGACCGGCTCGCCGTCGGCGTCCCGGTACTCGGTGATGCGCTCGCTGAAGAGCAGGCGGCCGGTGCGGCCCTGCTTCTCCCAGCTGCGTCCGGTGCTGTTGTGCGCGTAGAGGGTCTCGCCGGCACGCACCGGGCGGTGGTACTCGAAGTGCTGCTCGGCGTGGAGCCCGCCACCGCCCTCGGCCATGACCCCGGCGTCACGCCCCGACCCGAACCACTCCTCGTCCGGCTTGGGACGCAGGTGGTAGTCGGGGTCGTAGTGGGCGCTCACCATCGTGAAGGTGGGCGGTGCGAGCGCGGACTCGCCCCCGTACACCGGGTTCTCGTCGCCGATGGCACGGGCGAACATCATGATGTGCCCTGCCTCGACGGGAAACGGTTGCGCTGTCATCTGCGTGTGCTCCTCACATCAGTACGGCACATCAGTACGGCAGAAACGCGTCGCGTGTGGCCTCGTCCGGGTCGAAGTCCGGCGGGAGCCCCTCGAACTTCGGCTCCCGTTTCTCCACGAAGCTCGACACGCCCTCCCGGAAGTCGGGCGAGCCCGCGAAGAACTCCATGGCGGAGTAGGAGCGGGCGAGGGCGTCGGTGAAGGGGCGGTCCAGGTCGCCGTACACCTGGTGGCGTACGACGGCCATGGCCCGCGGCGAGCAGTTGCGGGCGATGTCCCGGGCGTAGGCGCGGGCCGCGTCGAGCAGGTCCTCGGGTTCGACGACGCGGCTGACCAGGCCGAGGTCCTTCGCCTCGTCGGCGTCGAAGACACGGCCGGACAGCAACAGGTCGAGCGCGTTCTCCAGACCGATGACGCGCGGCAGCACGTACGGCAGGTTGTACTCTCCGGCCAGGCCGCGGCGGGTGAAGGCGGTGGTGAAGCGTGCCCCGCGGGCGGCGAAGCGGACGTCGCAGATGAGTGCCTGGACCAGACCGATGCCCGCGCAGGCGCCGTTGACGGCGGCGATCATCGGCTTCGGCATGTTCCGTCTGCTGTACATGGGGACGCGGGCCTGGAGGTTGAGGGACTCGCCCGGCTGGGAGTTCTGCTCCAGCCGCTGCATGTCCATCCCGGGGCAGAAGGCCCTGCCCGCTCCGGTGATGATCACCACCCTGACGGCGGGGTCGTGCGCGGCCTCGTCGAGGATCGCGAAGAAGCGGCGCTCCATGGGGATGCTCCACGCGTTCTTGCGCTCGGGCCGGTTGAGGGTGACGGTGGCGACGCCGTCCTCGTCGACCTCGTACAGCACCAGATCCAGGTCCTCGGCAGACACCACGGGCTCCTCGGGCATCACGTCACTCCTCGTCCAGCGGTTGGATCGGGTCGCCGACGCCGGGCCGCTCCCCTGAGATGGTCACCACCACCTGCCCACGGGCGCAGATGCGTCCGTCGGCCATCACGTCGACGTCGGCGAAGTGCACTCGGCCGCCCCGCCGCACGCAGCGCGCGTACGCGACCGCCTCACGCCCGCGGGCGGGGGCGAGGTACTGCACCGACATGGACACGGTGCTGAGCCGGCTTCCCTTGGTGAAATCGTGCCCGGCGATCACGGCTCCGGCGCCGGCTGTGTCGATGAGCGAGGAGATCACCCCGCCGTGGAAGACGTCCTCGTGAGCGGAGAGAGACTCGGCGTAGGGGAGCACGATCTCGACTCCCTCCGGGTCCCAGCGCGTCACCCGGATGCGGCAGCGGCGGTTGAAGGCGACCCCGCGCTCCCAGCGGATCCGGAACCACGCCCGGCGTTCGCGCTGTTCCTGTTCGGTGAGGGTCCTCGCCGCGACGGTCATCAGCACGCCCTCCGGTCCCGGCCTGTCGGCCGTCCATATAGTTACATGAATTGGATAGTTGCAGCAATCACATGGGCCCAGCAAGTCGACTAGATGTATTATTTATATAACTGATTCGCTGGCTGTGAACAGAGGGAGACCCAGATGCCGTCGACCGCACTGGCCGGGATCCGCGTGCTCGATCTGTCCCGCATCCTCGCCGCGCCACTGGCCACCCAGATGCTGGCCGACCTGGGCGCCGAGGTGATCAAGGTCGAGCGGCCCGGAACGGGGGACGACTCCCGGACGTACGGCCCTCCCTTCGCGCCCGGGCCCGAGGGCGACCGGACCGACACCGCCGCCTTCTACCTCTCCTGCAACCGCAACAAGCGGTCGGTCACCGTCAACCACGCCACCGCCGAGGGGCAGGAGCTGATCCGCGCCCTCGCCGCGCGGTCGGACGTGCTGGTCGAGAACTTCCGGACGGGCACGCTGGCGAAGTACGGTCTCGACCACGAGAGCCTGCGCGAACTCAACCCGCGCCTCGTCTACCTCTCGGTCACCGGCTTCGGCCAGACCGGCCCGTACGCCGACCGTCCCGGCTACGACGGCATCTTCCAGGCCATGTCCGGGATGATGAGCGTCTCCGGGCACCCCGAGGAACCGATGAAGGTCGGCGTCAGCATGATCGACATCCTCACGGGGCTCTACGCCTCCACGGCCGTCCTCGCGGCCCTGCGCCACCGGGACGCCACCGGCGAGGGCCAGTTCATCGACCTGTCCCTGCTGGACTGCGGTTTGGCCTCGCTGTCCCACTTCGCGATGAACTACCTCGTCTCCGGCGAGGTTCCCCAGCGGCGCGGCAACGGCGGCTACGGCGGGATCCCCTCGCAGGCCTTCCCCTGCAAGGACAAGCCGATCTTCCTGGTCGCGGGCAACGACAAGCAGTTCGCCGCCTTCTGCGCCGCCGCCGACCGCACCGACCTCCTCCAGGACGAACGGCTCGCCACGACCTCCGCCCGGATCGCCCACCGCGAGGAGATCCTGCCGGTGCTGGCGGCGATCCTGCGGACCCGCACCCGGGACGAGTGGCTGACCGTACTCGACGAACACGACGTCCCGGCCGGCCCGTACAACGAGATGCCCGAGGTCTTCGCCGACCCGCAGATCCGGCACCGGGGGATGCTGGTCGAGGTCGAGGACCCGGCCTCCGGACAGCTGCCGATGCTCGCCAACCCGATCCGGTTCACGGCCACGCCGGTCGAGGGGTACGCCCCGCCGCCCGCGCTGGGTGAGCACACCGCCGAAGTACTGACCGCCCTTGCGGGAGTGACGGAGCAGCAGCTGGCCCGGCTGCGGGCCCGGGGTGTCGTGTAGCCGCGTCACCCGATGAGGGTCCGGCCGCCCTCCAGCATCAGCGTCGCACCCGTCAGATAGGCCATGTCGTCGCTGACCAGCGCGGCCACCGCCCGGCCGATGTCGGCCTCCGGGTCCCCCAGCCGGCCCAACGGGATCTGCCGGGCGAGTTCTTCCGCCTTCTGCGGGTGCGCGGCGAGGTAGTCCTCCGCCGCCGGGCTCAGCGAGGCCGGACAGATGACGTTCACGCGGATCCCGTACGCGCCCCACTCCCGCGCGGCGACCCGGCTCAGGCCGCGGATCGCCTCCTTGGCCATCGCGTACGCCGCGAAGGTCGCCTCACCCTGCACGGCGGCCGAGGAACCGAGGTTCACCACGCTGCCACGGCTCTCCTTGAGATGGGGCAGGGCGGCCTGCATCGCGTGAAAAGCCGCCAACGGGCCGCTGCGGTAGGTGAGTTCCACGTCGTCGTACGACGTCGCCTCCAGCCTGCGCTGCACCGAGGACTGCGCGTTGTTGACGAGCACGTCGAGGCCGCCGAACTCACGTACCGTCTCGGCCACCATGCGGTCGACGTCGTCGCGCTCGCCCACATCACCGACCACCACGTGCGCCCGACCACCATGCTCGGCGATCGCCTCTGCCGTGTCCTTCAGCTTGCTCTCGGTGCGACCGGTGATCACCACGGCCGCCCCCTCGGCGGCCAGCGCGAGCGCGATGCCGCGCCCCACTCCCTGCCCTCCGCCGGTGACCAGCGCTGTCCTGCCTGACAACCGTGCCATCACGTCTCCTTCCAGAAGGCCGACCAGGCGGGGAAAGCGTCGGGCAGGGCCGGCTCTCCGGCTCCCTCCCAGCCGCTGAAGCCCACCGCCTGAGGCCGCTCGGTCACGTCCGCCGCGTACCAGTGCTGCTCACGGCGCCGGGAGAAGTACCACTCGCCGTCCACGCGCGCGTAGTCGTCCCTGTAACAGATCGCCATCACGATCCACCGGTCCTCCACCTCGTGCTCGGCCCGGCAGTACACCGCGCCGGTTGCCGTGTCACGGCTGGTGAACTCGATGTGGTGGCCGCAGATCTGGTGGACCGACCGGTGGAAGCCGCGCACCTGGGGCTCGATGTGCTGCCGCAGGACGGCCCGACCGCGGCCGTGACGCCCCATGTCCACGTCGGGCCGGAAGCAGCCGACCCAGGCGTCCAGGTCGCGGCCGTCCACGGCGAGGGCATAGCGGATGGGCAGTTGCTGAATGGCGAGCTGCGACTCGATGCGGTCGACACGCTCCTCGATCGACGTCACGGGCGCGGCTCCTTCGGTAGCCCGAGGACCTGCTCCCCGATGATGTTGCGCTGGATCTCGCTCGACCCGCCGTAGATCGTCTCCGCGAGGGACAGCAGGAAGGAGCGCTGCCGGGTGTCCAGGCCGTAGTCCTCGCCGACGATCTGCCCGGCCGGTCCCGCCAGCTCCGTGGCCAGCTGGCCGAGTTGCTGGTGCCGGGTCGACGCGTACAGCTTCGCGGTGGTGGCCTGCGCTCCCGGAGTACGGCCGGCGGTCAGTTCTGCGATGGTCCGCAGATTGGTGGTGCGCATGATGCGTACGGAGATCCAGGCGTCGACGATGCGGCGGCGCAGCATCGGATCGTCGAGCGCGCCCCGCTCGCGGGCCAGGTCGATCAGCGCCTCGGCCTCCCGCTCGAAGCTGAGCTGCTGGGGCAGGAGGGTGGTGCCGCGCTCGATGCCGAGGGTGGCCATCGCGGTGCGCCAGCCCTGGCCGACCTCGCCGACGACCATGTCGGCGCCGGTGCGGGCGTCGGAGAGGAACACCTCGGCGAACTCGTCCTGGCCGGCGAGGTTGCGGATGGGGCGGATCTCCACGCCGGGCTGGTCCGTGGGCAGGAGCAGCAGGGTCAGGCCCTTGTGCCGCGCGGACTGCGGGTCGGTGCGGGTGAGGACGTACATCCAGTCGGCGTGCACACCGAACGAGGTCCACACCTTCTGTCCGCTGACCACCCACTCTCCCCCACTCTCGGCTCCGCTCGAGCGGGAGGTGCCCCCATAGTCCCGTTCCGCCCGTGTGCGTACGGACGCCAGGTCGGAACCGGCTCCGGGTTCGCTGAAGCCCTGGCCCCACAGTTCCTCGACGGCGAGGATCGGCGGCAGGAAGCGCTTCTTCTGCGCCTCGCTGCCCGTCGCGAGGAGCATCGGGCCGAGCAGGTCGAGGGCGTTGACGGTGGCCCGGTACGGGGCGTTGACGCGGGCGTACTCGTACTCGAAGACGATCTCCTCCAGCAGCCCGAGCCCGCGTCCGCCGTATTCCTTGGGCCAGCCGACGCCCAGCCAGTTCCCGGCGGACAGCTCGCGGTCCCAGGCGAGGCGGACCTCCCAGGCCGCGCCGTCGGTGGGTCCGCCCACGCCTCGGTGCTCGGCGAACTCCCCCACGAGGTGGTCCGCCAGCCAGTCCCGCACCTCGTCGCGGAAGTCGCGTACGGCGGGCCCGAAGTCCAGCTCCATGTCTGCTTCTCCCTGAGGTCTCAGATGCCGAGCCGGGCGGCGAGCAGTTCCCGGTGGTACGACGGTGTGCCGAGCAGCACCTCGGAGCTCTTGGCCCGCTTGAAGTACAGGTGTGCGGGGTGCTCCCAGGTGAAGCCGATTCCGCCGTGGACCTGGATGTTGTCCGCGGCGACCTTGGTGAACGCCTCCGAGCAGAAGGCCTGAGCGAGGGCGGCGGCCACCGCGACCTCCGCCTCGTCGCCCGCGTCCAGCGCCCACAGCCCGCCGTACGCCGCCGAGCGGGCGGACTCGATCTCCATGAGCATGTCGGCGCACTTGTGCTTGATCCCCTGGAACGAGCCGATGGGCCGGCCGTACTGCTCGCGGATCTTGGCGTACGCCACGGCGGCGTCCAGGGCGGCCGCGGCTCCCCCGACCTGTTCGGCGGCCAGGAGTACGGCGGCGGTGGCGAGGGTGCGCTCCAGGGCGGGCCATGCCGAACCCTCGGGGCCCAGGAGGCGGGCGGGGGTGTCCGTGAACTCGACCCGGGCTTGTTTGCGGGTCTGGTCGAGGGTGGGGAGGGGGGTGCGGGTGAGGCCGGGCGCGTCGGTGGTGTCGACAGCCAGGAGGCTGACACCTGAGGGGGTGCGGGCGGCGACCAGGAGCAGGTCGGCGAGGTGTCCGTCGGGGACGTACGTCTTCGCGCCGGTCAGCCGCCAGCCGCCTGTTTCGTCGTGGGCGGCGGTGAGCCGGATGCCCGGCTCGTCCCAGCGGCCGCTGTCCTCGGTGAGCGCCAGCGTGGCCACCGTCTCGCCGGACGCGATGCCCGGCAGGAGGTCGTGTCGCGCCTGCTCGTCGGCGCAGCGCAGGAGTGCCTCGGCGGCCAGGGCGACGGTGGCGAAGTAGGGCCCGCACAGCAGCGCGCGGCCCGTCTCCTCGAAGACGATGCCGAGGTCGACGTACCCGAAGCCGGAGCCGCCGTACTCCTCCGGGACGGCGAGCCCCTGCAGGCCGAGTTCGCCGGCCATCCGCCGCCAGACGACGGGGTCGTGGCCCCGGGGATCGGCGGCCAGGCGGCGCACGTTCGCCTCGTCGGAGTGCTTGGCGAGGAACGAGCGGACGACCTTGCGCAGTTCGTCCTGTTCCTCGCTGAAGGTGAGATCCATGCCGAGCTTCCCGTCCTCCGTGCAACGTCACGTGCGGCCCGCTTGCCGCCCACCCTTCAATACAGTTAGATAATTATAGTATCCACACTGAATACACCAGGAGCGCGACGTGACCGATCCCTACGCCCCGTTCACGAGCCTGACCTTCGAGCGGCCCGCGCCCGGCGTGCTCCGGATCGTGCTCGACGCCCCGAACCTCAACGCCGTGGATCCGCGGATGCACGGCGAGCTGGCCGACATCTGGTCCGTCGTGGACCGGGACGAGGAGACCCGAGCGGTGCTCGTCCAGGGGGCGGGCAGGGCGTTCTCGGCGGGCGGGACCTTCGATTCCATCGAGGTCATGACCGAGGACTACGCGGTGCGCGCCCGGGTGATGCGGGAGGCGCGGGACATGGTCTACGGGGTGCTCAACTGCTCCAAGCCGGTGGTCTCCGCGATCCACGGCCCGGCGGTCGGGGCGGGTCTGGTCATCGGCATGCTGGCGGACATCTCCGTCGTCGCCCGCACGGCGAAGATCGTCGACGGGCACACGCGGCTCGGCGTCGCGGCCGGTGACCATGCCGCCATCTGCTGGCCGCTGCTGTGCGGCATGGCCAAGGCCAAGTACTACCTCCTCACCTGCGAGACGCTCACCGGCGAGGAGGCCGAGCGGATCGGGCTGGTGTCGAAGTGCGTGGACGACGCGGACGTGCACACCGAGGCCCTGCGGGTGGCGACCGCCCTGGCCGCCGGGCCGGCCAGCGCGATCAGCTGGACCAAGCGGTCCCTCAACCACTGGTACCGCACCGCCCAGCCGATCTTCGAGGCCTCGCTCGGGCTGGAGTTCTTCGGGTTCGGCGGGCACGAGGTCGTCGAGGGACTCGCCGCCCATCGCGAGAAGCGGCCCGCGGACTTCGAGGGCGTCAGCGGCAAGCACCCGCTCGACCTGTGACCACCGTACGAGAGGAACCGATCATGGCGCCGCAGCAGAACACCACCGAGGTCCCCCTGCTGGTCGCGGGGTTGACCTTCGAGGAGATGCCGGTCGGGCAGGTCTTCCGGACCGCCCGCCGCACCATCACGGAGACCGATCTGGTCAACTTCGTCACCTGGGGCGGCTTCACCGAGCCCCTCTTCTGGGACGCCTCGCACGCAGCGGACGGCGGCTACACCGGGCGACTGGTCCCGGGGGGACTGACCTACTGCATCGCCGAAGGGCTCGTCCTCCAGACGAACGTACTGCACGGCACGGGCCTCGCCTTCCTGCACATGGAACTCGACGTGCTGGGTCCGGTGTACGTCGGCGACACCGTGTACGCCGTCGTGGAGACCACGGACTCCCGGCCCTCCAGCAAGCCCGGCCGGGGCGTGGTGACCAGCCGGATCACGGTACGCAACCAGCGGGACGAGGACGTCCTCGTCTACACGCCGGTGCGACTGATCCGCGGCAAGGACTACGAGGCTCCGGCATCCTGAGGCCGGGGCCGGGATTACGAGGGCTCCGGCATCCTGAGCCCGGAGCAGGGACTACGAGGTTCCGCTGCCCTGAGTCCGGGCAGGGACTACGAGGCTCCGGCATCCTGAGGCCGGGGCCGGGCTACGAGGTTCCGCTGCCCTGAGTCCGGGGCGCGGCCGGCACCAGACTCAGACCGGCCGCGCGCCCCGCTTCGGGCGCGGCGGCGCCGGCGAAGGCACCGCGGTGCAGCCAGTCGGAGGGGATCGGGGGGCGCGGCGGGGCCTCGTGGTCGGGGACCGCCATCGTGTACAGGCGGGTGTAGCGGAACTTGGCCTCCAGGTTGTCGAGGACCGACCAGTACTCGTAGCCGCACACCTCCACCCCGGCCGCGGTGAGTCCGGCCAGCCAGGTGAGCCTGGCGCGCAGCAGGGCCCGGCGCCGGTCGTCGTCGCTGTGTCCCGTGGCGTCGACCAGGTCCAGGTCGCCCATGCCGTTGTCGATGACGGACAGCGGCGGCAGCACGTCGCCGTACAGCTCGTACAGACCGGCGACGGCGTCGGCGAGTCCCTCGGGGATGATCGGCCAGCCGTAGGCGGTGGTCTCCACGTCGTCGAAGGGGACGATCGCGAAGCCGAGGCCCACGAGCAGGCGGTTCACCTCGTTGAGGGCGCTCTGACACGTCCTCGTCGGCAGCACGCGGGGCAGGTTCTCCGGCGCGGTGACGCGGAACGGGGTGTGCCAGGACAGCCCCAGCAGATCCTGCTCGGTGGTGATGGTCTCCAGGTCGCCGGGGCGTACGCACCCGGTGTCCTGCACCGGTGAGTCGCCGTCTTCGGTCACCATGTGCTCGCCGAGCAGCAGGGGGTCGAGGAAGAGCCGGTTGGTCCAGCTCTCCAGGCGCTCCAGGGCGAGACGGTCGTAGGGGTCGTCGGTGGCCGGGTAGCCGCCCACGAGGGTGACCGTCGTCCCGATCCGGCCTTGCGCGCCGGTGGCCCTCAGGGCCTGCGCGGCGAGCCCGTTGGCCAGCAGGATGTGGTGGACCGCGGGCAGCCCGGCCCGGCCCGCTCCCCGGTTCGGGGGGTACATTCCGGCCACGTGGTCCGCGAGCGTGGGGCCGGCGAGGTCGGTGGAGGTGATCCAGCGTTCCACCCGGTCGCCGAAACGGCGGCCCAGTTCGGCGGCGTAGGCGGCGAAGTGCTCGGCGGTGTCGCGGGCGAGCCAGCCGCCGGCCGCGTCCAGCCACGGCGGCAGCGAGCGGTCGAGCAGGGTGAGACAGGGCCGGGTGCCGTGCGCGAGCAGTGCGTCCAGCGCGCGGTCACAACGGTCCAGGGCGTCCCGGTCCCAGCTGCCGGGGCCGTCGGGCTGGAGCTGCGGCCATCCGGCGACCATGCGGTGGGTGTCCGCGACGACGCCGGTCAGCTGCCGGAGGTCTTCGGTCCACTGCCGGAAGTGTCCGTCACGCTCCGGCAGGGGCGGCGGCGCCGCCGCGATGGTGTCCGCGGTGGCGACCCCCCAGTCGACACAGCGAAGGGATTCGTGCAGGAAACCATCGCTCATGGTTACCATCCAGGCGGTCAATGGTTTAGCGCATTCAACTGAATGTCCGCCGACCGGACGCTAACAGGTCAAACAAACTACGACAATGTTTCGGCCAGATCTCCCGGTGCGGGATCAGACCGCCCCCAGGATGAGGTCGGCCGCCCTCCACGCCATGGCCGTGATCGGTGCGTTGAGGTTGCCGGACACCATGGTCGGCATGACCGAGCAGTCGACGACCCGCAGGCCCTCGACACCGCGTACGCGCAGCCGGGCGTCGACGACGTCGTCGTCGGCCGGGCCCATGGCGCAGGTGCCGATGGCGTGGTAGCCGCAGCGTCCCTGGTCGAGACCGGCGTCGATGATGTCCTGGTCGTCGCGGACCTCGGGGCCCGGCAGCGTCTCGGCGGTGATCCGGCCGGCGATCGGATCGGCCTCGAAGAGTTGCCGCATGCGCCGGAAGAGGGCGGTCCCCACCGTGCGGTCGTGGTCGGTGCCGTAGTAGTTCGGCGTGATCGTGAGAGGGGCGTCGGGGTCGGCCGACGTGATGTGCAGGCTGCCCTCGGCGGTGGGGCGCAGGATGTAGCCGAGGCCCATCACCCCGGGCTCGCGTTCCACGCCGGTCTCCTCGCCGGGGACGTCGGGCAGCAGGGACACCGGCGCGATGAGCAACTGGGCGTCAGGGCGGGCGAGTTCGGGACGGGTCTTGAAGAAGGCGATGACGTCGAAGGCGGGCGCGGCCAGCGGCCCACGGCGGGTGGCCAGGTATCTCACCCCCGACAGGGCCTGCCGCAGCGGAGTGCTCAGCGCCTTGTTGTAGCCGAGGTCGTCCTTCAACCGGTACTGGACGACGAAGCAGCGGTGTTCGCGCATCCGGCCGCCCACGTGCGGGCTGTCGACCAGGATGTCGACGCCGGCCGATTTCAGCGTCTCGGCCGGGCCGATGCCGGACAGCTGGAGGATCTTGGGCGTGGCGATGCTGCCGGCGGAGAGGATCACCTCGCGCCGAGCCCGGAAGTCGGTCTCCAGGTCGTTGCTGCGGGCGTGCACTCCGACGGCTCTGCCGTGCTCGGCGAGGACGCGCGTCACGAGGGTGTCCACCACCACGGTCAGGTTCGGCCGGTCCGCGACGGGGTGCAGGAAGGCGCGGGCGGCGCTGAACCGCTGCCCCTTCTTGATGGTGGCCATGGCGTAGCCGATACGTTCGTCGTCGCTCGCGTTCAGGTCGTCGGTGCGACGCCAGCCGAGTCCGGTGCCGGCGGCGATCGCCTCCTCGCAGAGCGGCTCCGGCTCCGGTGCCGTCGAGATGTGCAGCGGGCCGCCCGCGCCCCGGACCTGGGAGGCGCCGAGCGCGTTGTCCTCGATCCGCTTGAAGACCGGCAGCATGGAGTCCCAGCCCCAGCCCGGGTTGCCGAGCCGCTCCAGCTCGTCGTAGTCGGCGCGGTCACCGCGGTTGTAGACCATGCCGTTGACCGAGCTGGATCCGCCGAGGGTCCGGCCCCGGGCCCAGTGCTCGACGCGGCGGCTCGGGCCCACCGGCTCGACCGGGTAGTGCCAGGCGAACCGGGAATCGCCCAGCAGCTTGCCGAACCCCTTGGGCATCCTGATCAGCGGTGTGGAGTCCCGGCCGCCCGCCTCGATCAGCAGCACGGACGTCTTCGGGTCCTCGGAGAGACGTCCCGCGAGCACGCAGCCCGCGGAACCCGCGCCCACCACGATGTAGTCGAACGTCGTCATCGCTGACCCTCCGGCGCCGGTGCCTGCTCCTCGAGGGGGCGGAACTCCTCCTCCTGCCACCAGGGGTAGAGGGGTGGCATGTCCTTGCTGACCCGGCCCGGGAATGCGGGCGGCCGTTTGGCGAGGAACGACTGGACGCCCTCCACGGGGTCCGGGCCGCCGCCGATCTGGCTCATGATCCGCGAGTCGAGCCGGTGGGCGGCCATCGGGTGCGGCTCGCCCAGCATCCGCCACATCATCTGGCGGGAGAGGGCGACCGAGATCGCGGAGGTGTTCTCGGCGATCTCCCGGGCGAGCGCGTACGCCGCCGGCAGCAGCTCCTCCGGCGGGTGCACGGAGCGGACCAGGCCGGCCGCGAGAGCCTCCTCGGGGCCGAAGACGCGGCCGGTCGCCACCCATTCCATGGCCCGCTGCATACCCACCGCCCGGGGCAGGAACCAGCTCGCCGCCGACTCCGGCACGATGCCGCGGCGGGCGAAGACGAAGCCGAACTTCGACGAGGTCGACGCCAGCCGGATGTCCATGGGCAGGGTCATGCTGGCTCCGACACCCGCCGCCGGGCCGTTGATCGCCGCGATCACCGGCTTGGTGCTGGAGAAGATCCGCAGCGCCACCCGGCCGCCGGTGTCCCGGTGCCAGGCGCCTGCCTTGCGGTGGTCGAAGGAGGAGCCGCCGGAGCTGACGTCGGCGCCCGCACAGAAGCCGCGTCCGGCGCCGGTCACCACGATCACGCGGATGTCGTCGTCGGCGTCGGCCGCGTCCAGGACGTCGAGCAGGTCGGCCATCATCCGCGGGTTGAAGGCGTTGAGTTTCTCGGGCCGGTTGAGGGTGACGGTGAGGATCCGGTCCGCCACCTCGGCCCGCACGGTCTCGTACTCCTGCTCCGGCATACGCGTCCTCCGTCACTCCAGCGAGCCGTTTCCAGAAAGCTTAATTAGTTATAGCATTCAACTCTACTGACCCGTTCCTGACCGATGGATGACTGATGGCGGTGGAGATGACCGACCTGGTGGTGACGGCTGTCGGGCCGGTCCGGCTGATCGAGCTGAACCGGCCGGACCAGCTCAACTCGATGAGCGAGGAACTGCACTCCTCCCTCGCGTCCCTCTGGGACTCGCTCGCCGCCGACCCGGAGGCCCGGGTGGTCGTCCTCACCGGGCGCGGCCGGGCGTTCAGCGCCGGGGGCAACTTCGACATCATGACCCGGGTCCAGCGCGACCGCGCCTTCCGGGAACGCAACGTCGACGAGGCGCGGCGGATCATCACCGGCATGGTCCGCTGCCCGCTGCCGGTGATCGCGGCCGTCAACGGGCCCGCGGTGGGCCTGGGATGCAGCCTCGCCCTGCTGAGCGACCTCGTCCTCATCGCCGACGACGCCCATCTCGCCGACCCGCACGTCCAGGTCGGGCTCGTCGCCGGTGACGGCGGCGCTCTCGTCCTGCCGTTGCTGGTCGGCCTGACCCGCGCGAAGGAACTGCTGTTCCTCGGCGACCGGGTGAGCGCCGAGGAGGCGGTCCGGCTGGGCATCGCCAACCGCTCCGTGCCGAAGGACAAGCTCCTGGACGAGGCCATGGACCTCGCGGGACGGCTGGCCGCCCTGCCCGCGCAGGCGCTGCGCGAGACCAAGCGTGCGGTCAACCTCCACCTGGAACAGGCGCTCGCCACCGTGCTGGAACCCGCCCTGCTCGCCGAGCAGGAGACCATGCACTCGCCGGACCACATCGCCGCCGTCGAGAAGATCATCGTGTCCCGCAGTCGCCGCCGGACCGCCGGGGAGGGCTGAGGCATGGACTTCGCGTTCAGCGAGGAGCAGGCCGAACTGGGGCGCACGGTGCGGGCGTTCCTGGCGGACACCTCGCCGGAGACCGAGGTGCGGCGCCTGATGGAGACGTCCGAGGGCTTCGACCGGGTGCTGTGGCGCCGGATGGGGACGGAGCTCGGGCTGCAGGGGCTGGCGGTCCCCGAGGAGTACGGCGGTGCCGGGTGCGGGCCGGTCGAAGTGGGCGTGGTGATGGAGGAGATGGGCCGTGCGCTGCTGTGCGCGCCGTTCCTGTCCTCGGCCGTGCTGGCGACGACCACGCTGCTGCGCTGCGCCGACGAGGACGCCCGCAAGCGCCTGTTGCCGGGCCTGGCCTCCGGCGAACTCGTCGGGACACTCGCCCTGACCGAGGACTCCGCCCGCTGGGACGCGGCGGGGGTCCGGCTCACCGCTCGTGAAGGCAACGGGAGTTGGCTGCTGACCGGGCACAAGATGTTCGTCCTGGACGGTGCCACCGCCGATGTCGTCCTCACCGTCGCCCGCACCGAAGACGGCATCGGGGTGTTCTGCGTGGAGGGCGACGCGGCCGGCCTGACCCGTGAGCCGCTGCCCACGATGGACCCGACCCGCCGGCAGGCGCGCCTCGACTACCAGGACGTGCCGGCGACCCGGCTGCGCACGCACGGCGACGGATGGGACCTGGTGTCGGAGGTGCTCGACCGGGCCGCGGTGGCGCTGGCCGCCGAGCAGGTCGGTGTGGCCTCCCGCGCACTCGACATGGCGGTGGACTACGCCAAGGTGCGGCACCAGTTCGGGCGGCCGATCGGCTCCTTCCAGGCCGTGAAGCATCTGCTCGCCGACGTCCTCCTCGAGGTGGAGTCGGCGCGCGCCGCCGCGCACTACGCCCTGCTCGCCGCCGAGAACGAGGACCCGGAGCTGCCCGCGGTGGCCAGCCTGGCCAAGGCGTTCTGCTCCGAGGCCTGTCTGCAGGCAACCGAGGAGAACATCCAGGTGCACGGCGGCATCGGTTTCACCTGGGAGCACCCGGCCCACCTCCATCTGAAGCGGGCCAAGACGTCACAGCTGCTGTTCGGGGATCCGGCGTACCACCGGGAGCTGCTCGCACGGAGAATCGGCATGGAAACGGACAAGGGAGCGGCATGAAGGTCGACGGCAAGCTCAACGTGTGGAGCACCACGGAGGTCGTGGAGGAGGCCAGGCACCACGAGAAGGCCGGCTACGACGGCCTGTGGGCGTCGGAGTCCAAGCACGACCCCTTCCTGCCGCTGGTGCTGGCGGCCGAGCACACCGACCGCCTCGAGGTGGGGACGGCCATCGCCGTGGCCTTCGCCCGCTCCCCCATGCAGCTCGCGTACACCGCGCACGACCTGCAGACCTACGCGGGCGGCCGTTTCTCGCTCGGTCTCGGCAGCCAGATCAAGCCGCACATCGAGCGGCGCTTCGACATGCCGTGGAGCCGGCCCGCGGCCCGCATGCGGGAGTACGTGAGCGCGCTGCACGCCATCTGGTCGGCCTGGAACGAGGGCGGGAAGCTCAACTTCCGCGGCGACTTCTATTCGCACACCCTGATGTCGCCCTTCTTCTCTCCCCCGCCCGCTCCCGGCGGCGCCCCCAAGGTGTTCGTGGCCGCGGTCGGTCAGGCGATGACCAAGGTGGCGGGCGAGGTCGCCGACGGGCTCCTCGCGCACGGCTTCACCACCGAGCGGTACCTGCGGGAGGTGACCCTGCCGACCGTGGAGGCGGGGCTCGCCACGTCCGGCCGTACGCGCGCCGACTTCGCCGTCTCCCATCTGCTGCTGACCGCGACCGGCCGCACGGAGGAGGAGATGGCCCGCGCGATCGACGGCACCCGTGGACAGATCGCCTTCTACGGCAGTACGCCCGCCTATCGCGGGGTTCTGGAGCTGCACGGCTGGGGCGAACTCGGCGACGAGCTGCACGCGTTGTCGACGTCCCGGCGCGAGGACAAGTGGGAGGCGATGAGCCGCCTCGTCGACGACGAGGTGCTGCACACCTTCGCGGTCGTGGCGGAACCGGAGCGGGTCGCGGGTGAGATCCGGCGACGGTACGGGGCGCTGGTCGACCGGGTGTCCTTCTACACGGCGTACGAGATCGACGCCGAGGTGTGGGAGCCCATCGTCCAGGAGTTGCGCACACCCGAGTGACGCTCAGCCGAGCAGGTGTGGGACGTCAGCCGAGCAGGTCCAGGACGGTGGTCATGGACCTGTTCTGCAGCAGGTAGTCCTCGGCCTCCTGGAGGTGGAGGCGCCACAGTTCCTCGGCGGCCTCGGTCCGGCGCGCGGCCACCAGTTCGACGAGCGCGCCGTGGGCGCGGAAGCCCCGGCGGTTGGCCCGTATGTTCTCGGGGCTGCCGGCGTCGAGGTCGACGTGGGACCAGTTCGCCTGGTCGATGATGTTCCGGACCATGCCGTTGAGGACGCTCAGCGTCTCGTTGCCCGCCAGTTCGACGACCAGGGCGTGGAACTCCATGTGGGCGCGGATGAAGGCCGACGGATCGTCCATCAGCGCCTCGGCCTCGGCGACCGCGGCTCGCAGCCGCTCCAGGTCCTCGTCCGTGCGCCCCGCGGCCAGCAGACCGGCGCACGGTGCCTCGATGACCGTACGGGCGTCGTAGACGTCCTTGAGGGTCGTGCCCCGGTATTCGAGGACCACGCCGGCGTACCGGGCCGCGACCGTGCCTTCCGGGGTCTGCACCCGTGCGCCGCCCCGGGCGCCCCGGCGCACGCTGATCAGCGACTCCGACTCCAGCACCCGGAACGCCTCACGCAGCGTCGGCCGGGAGACGGCGAACTCCGCCATCAGCGCCGACTCGGCCGGCAGCGCCTCGCCCTCGGTCAGCTCCCCGCGCACGATCTTGCGGCGCAGCTGTGCCGCCACCAGCTCGGCCATCTTGGGGACGCGGACCTTGACACCGTTCACCCCGCCACCGCCACCGCCCTGCCGCCCCGCCGCACTCATCACCGGGCCCACCTCCGTCCGACCCACAGGTGCGGGACACAGCCCGAGCACCGGGTAGACGGTCAACTCTACTAGATAACTGATTGAACTAGGTTACCGAGTTCGCGGCAATGAGATGATCGGCCAGCGCGAGCAGCAGATCGCGGCCGACCGACCGCTGCCGCATGCCCCCCATCACCAACGGGACTTCCGGGTCCAGGTCCAGCGCTTCGCGGATCTCCCACTCGTCGCGTTCCTGGCGGCCGTGGAAGCAGTTCACGCCGATCACGAACGGGATGCCGCGGCTCTCGAAGAAGTCGATGGACGCGAAGCTGGACTCCAGCCGCCGGGTGTCGGCGACGACCACCGCGCCGAGCGCGCCGTGCCGTGCCGTGCCGCACGATGACGCGCCGAAGCCATCTGGATACCACTATCTAAATACACTTTAGGGTGCTTCACAGGCATCGGTCTGAACCGATGCGATCAACATTCCGGCACGAAACAGGGCAGCGTGATCTCGTCCGTCAGGGGCCGGAAGTCGACGCGTACGCGCATCCCGATGCCGACGGCGTCCGGATCGCCGGCGTCGACGTGGGAGAGCAGGGTGCCGCCGTCGTCGAGGTCGATCACGGCGAGCGCGAAGGGCGTGTCGAAGCCGGGGCCCGGTGCGCGGTGCACCACGGTCACCGAGTAGACCGTCCCCCGGCCCCCGCTGGGCACGTACCGCCAGTCCGGCGCCATGCACCCGGGGCAGGCCGGCTCGGGGACGAAGAAGCGCAGGTCGCAGGTCGAGCAGTACGGGACGACCAGGTCGCCGCGTCGGGCCGCGTCCCAGAACGGTTCGGACAGTTCGGTGGGGACGGGTACGGGCCGGCTCATCGCATTCTCCCCAGCAGGCTCATCTCGTAGTGCTGCGCGCCGGAGCCGGCGTTGCCGACGACCGCCAGCTCGGCGCCCTCGACCTGGTGCACGGCGGTGCCGCGCAACTGCCGTACCGCCTCGACGACTTTGAGCGTCATCTGCTGCGTCCCGTTCCAGGCGTACGACAGACAGCCGCCGTCGGGGTTGACGGGATGCTTGCCGCCCACGGCGATGGCACCGCTGGCCGCCAGCGGACCGCCCTCGCCCTCGCCGCACAGTCCGAGTGCCTCCAACTGCCGGATGATCTCGAAGGAGTTGGGGTCGTACAGGGAGAAGACGTCCACTTCGTGGGGGCTGACGCCGGCCATGTCGTAGGCGCGGGACGCGGCGTCCCGGCCGAGCTGCCCGACCTCTCGGTACAGGGCCGGGTTGGCGTACGCGGCCTGGTGGTACTCCATGCCGCCACCGAGTACGGCGACGGCCGGGTGCGGCAGGTCGCGGGCCCGTTCGGCGGTCGTCACCACGAGTGCGGCGCCGCCCTCGCCGACGATGCAGCAGTCCAGCAGGTGGAAGGGCGTGGCCACCATCCGGGAGGCGAGGACGTCGTCGGCGGTGTACGGTCCGCGGCCGTACATCATCGCCTCCGGGTTGGTGGTGCCGTTGTTGCGGATCGTGGCGGCGACTTCGGCGAGCTGCCGGGACGTCGTCCCGTACTCGTGCATGTGCCGTGCCGCCACCAAGGCGAACTGGGCGACGACATAACTGCCCCACACGTCGGCGAACTCCAGTGGCACCCCGGCTCCGACAGGACCGGCTCCGCGCGAGACCAGCTTGCAGCCGCCGACGACGACGGTGTCCGCGTATCCGGCGCTGATGGCGGCGGCCGCCTTCAGCAGGCCCCGCGAGCCGGCGTTGTCGAGCATCGAGTCGCTGGTCCAGCGCAGGTCCCGGCCGAGCATCCGCGCCCAGGAGCTGCCCTCGCCGGGTACACCGCCCGGGCCGGGCCAGTCGACCTGGGCGCCGTCGACGTCGGCCGGGGTCAGTCCGGCGTCCGCGATCGCGCCGCGTACCGCTTCGAGGGCGAGGTCCATGGCGTCACGGTCGGGCAGCGTCAGCGCCTGCTCGGTGGCGTGCACGCCGACGACGACGGGTTGGCGGCCGTTCACGAGGTCACCGTCCCGCGCCGAGCGTGTCGCCGCCGGGATAACCGCCCCCGCCGAAGCGCTCGTCGAGCGCCTCGTAGTCCTTCGCGTAGTCCTTCGTGCGCGGCAGCGCCTCGACGAACTCGACCGTCTTCGGCTTCTTGTACGAGGCGATCCGCGCCCGGCAGTGCTCGATGACGTCCGCTGCCGTGACCCCGTCGGCGTCCTGGTGAAGCACCACCACCGCCTTCACGTCCTGCGCCCAGCGCTCGTTGGGCACACCGATCACGGCTGCCTCCTTCACCGCGGGGTGGGACTCGATGCAGTTCTCCACCTCGGCCGGGAAGATGTTCTCGGCCGCCGACTTCAGCATGCGGGTCGTCGTCCCGAGGAAGCTGATCGTGCCGTCGGGCTCGCGCCTGCCGAGGTCGGTGGTGTGCCACCAGCCGAAGCGGAAGCGTTCCTCGTTGATCTCGGGCCGGTTCCAGTAGCCGAGGTGCACGAGGTCGCCGCGGACGCAGATCTCGCCGGCCTCGCCGACCGCGCACTCCGTGCCGGTGCCGTCCAGGACGCGTACGGCGGTGAAGGGCCCGGGGCGTCCCGCGTTGCCCGCGCCCGCCCCGCCGTAGGCGCCGGTCACCGCGAAGCCGGTCACCTCGGTCTGCCCGTAGCCGCGGCCCTCACCGCCACCGTTGCGGGTGAAGCGGCTCTGGTCGGTGGGGACGGTGCCCTGCCACAGGGGTGCGGCGACACTCGCGCGCAGGTGGGAGAGGTCGTGGCGGGCCTCGCGGTTCAGCGCGACGAGTTGCGCGATGGTCGGGGGCATCAGGTAGGCGTGGGTGCACTGCTCCGCCGCAAGCAGCGGGAGGAGTTCCTCGGCGACCACACGGCGGACGACCACGTTCTTGCCGCCGTGGACGAAGGCCGGGACGCCCCAGAACTGGTAGTTGCCGATGTGGAACATGGGTCCGGCGCCGAGGAAGGCGGTCTCCGTGCCGATGTCCCCCATCCAGGCGCCGCTCGCGCCCATGGCCAGCAGGTTGCGGTGCGAGAGCATCGAGCCGGACTGTCGGCCGGAGATCGCCGCGGTGTAGATGACCAGGAGTGCCGCGTCGGGGTCGACCTCGGCGACGGGGTACTCGGGCGAGCCGGAGGCCAGGAAGGACTCGTAGGAGTCGGCGCCTTCGGAGTCGTGACGCAGCCACAACGCCCGGTGGTCGCTGCCGAGTTCGGCGCGCGCCTTGGCGACCGTGTCGCCGATCTCCTCGTCCTGCCAGACGACGACCTTGGGGTCGAAGTCCTCGACGGCGAAGGCCATCTCGGGGGCGGCCCAGCGCCAGTAGCCGGGACAGACCATGGCGCCGATCTTCGCGGCGGCGCCGAGCAGCTCCCAGATCCGGAAGGAGTTCTGGCCCAGCCACAGGATGCGGTCGCCGGAGCCGACGCCCGCGTCCGCGAGGGCGCCTGCGAGTCGGTTGGTGCGCTCATCCAGCTGGGGCCAGGTCAGCCGGACGTCGCCGTCGACGAGGGCGACTCCGTCGGGGAAGGACCTTCGGTGCTCACGGATGATGTCGCCGAACGTCAGGCGGCGGGCGGAATGCATGCTGTTGGCTCCAAAGGCTTGGAGAGGTGGGGCGGTCAGACGCGACCGATGCCCACGCCCTTGACGTTGATGAACTCGTCCAGACCGGCCTTGCCGCCTTCCCGCCCGAACCCGCTCATGCCGACACCGCCGAACGGCGTGGCGGGCGAAGTGATCGGATTCGGACCGGGGTTGACGTAGACCGTCCCGGCCTTCAGGCGCGGCACCAGGCGGTTGACGCGCGCGATGTCACGGGACTGGATGTAGGCGGACAGGCCGTACTCGCTGTCGTTGGCCAGGGCGACGGCCTGCTCCTCGCTGTCGAACGGGGTGATGGCCAGGACCGGGCCGAAGACCTCCTGCTGGGCGAGGTCGCTGCGGTTGTCGACGTCCGCGAAGACGGTCGGCGAGACGAAGTAGCCGTCGGAGTCGATGCGTTCGCCGCCGAACACGAGCCGGCCGGCGCCGTCCTCGACCGCCTTGTCGATCATGCCCTGGACGCGTTCGCGGGCGGCTTCGTTGATGAGGGGTCCGATGTACGTCGTCGGGTCGAGCGGGTCGCCCACGGGCAGGTGGGCGATCACACCGGTGACCCGCGCGATGACCTCCTCGTAGATCGGGCGCTCCACCAGGAGGCGGGTGGGCAGTGCGCAGCCCTGCCCGGTGTTGCTCATGGCGAAGGCCGCGCAGTACGGGACCACGGTGTCCAGGTCGGTGTCGGCGAAGAGCAGGTTGGCGGACTTGCCGCCGAGCTCGAACACGACCGGCTTGAGGCTCAGTGCCGCGTCGGCCATGATGCGGCGCGCGGTGGCGGGACCGCCGGTGAAGGAGATCTTGTCGACGCCGGGGTGGGTCACCAGGGCCGATCCCGCGTCGCCGAGCCCGGTGACGACGTTGATCACGCCCTCGGGGATGCCGGCCTCGCGGGCCAGGTCGGCGAAGAGCAGTGCGGAGAACGGCGTGGACTCGGCCGGTTTGATGACCACGGTGTTGCCGGCGGCGAGCGACGGCGGGACCTTCATCGCCAGTGACAGCGCGGGCGAGTTCCAGGTGATGATGTGGCCGATGACGCCGTACGGCTCGGCGATGGTGTACTCGACGTTCTCGTGCGGGCTGTAGGCCGCGCCGACCATGCCCTCGATCTTGTCGGCCCAGCCGGCGTAGTACTCGGTCCACTCGGCGACGTGCGGTCCGACGTTCTCCGCCCAGCCGCCGACGCACACGCCGTTCTCCAGCGGGCAGATCGCCGCGAAGTCGGGGACGTGGTCGCGCAGCAGTCCGGCGAAGCGGGTGAGCAGCCGGCGGCGCTCGGCGGGGCGCATGGTGCCCCACACCTCGAAGGCCTGGCGGGCGGCCGCCACGGCCTGGTCCACCTCGGTGGGCCCGGCGAGCGGGATGTGCGCCTGGATCAGGCCCGTCGCCGGGTTGCGGTGCTCGTGGAGTCCGCCGCTCGTGTCGGTGACGTCCTTGCCGCCGATGACCAGACGCGGCCGCGGCAGGTCGTGCTCAGCCCTGTCCTGGTGCAGCTTCACATCGACCGTGACCACGAATACCTCCTAGAGACCGCGCAACGCTGCGCACATCCAGGCTAAATAGCTAACCTATTTATCCAAGGTAGTCAATAAGTTCAGAACACCCCGGACCGTGGACTACAGGCCCAGCGACCGCCCGATGATCTCCAGCATGATCTCCGAGGTTCCGCCGAAGACCCGCTGCACCCGGCTGTCCCGCCAGATGCGGGCGATCTCGTACTCGTTGACGTAGCCGTAGCCGCCGAAGAGCTGCATGCAGCGGTCGATGACCTCCCAGCCGGTCTCGGAGGTCCAGTACTTGGCGGCGGCGGCCTCCTCGGCCGTCAGCTCGCCCTGGACCAGGGCCATGATGCAGCCGTCCACGTACACGCGGGCGGCGTTCAGCCTGGCCCTGACGTCGGCGAGCGCGAACCTGTTGGCCTGGAACTCCCCGATGGGCTGCCCGAAGGCCGTACGGGTCTTGGCGTAGTCCAGTGCCAGCTCGTAGGCCCGCTCGGCAGCCGCCAGCGAGGAGACGGCGATGGCGAGCCGCTCGGTCGGGAGGTTGCCCATCATGTGATAGAAACCGCGCCCCTCCTCTCCGATGAGATTCTCGGCCGGGACCCGGACCTCGTGGAAGAAGAGCTCGGCGGTGTCCTGGGCCTTCATCCCGACCTTGTCGAGCTTGCGCCCGCGCTCGAAGCCCTCGGTGCCGCGCTCGACGACGATCAGGCTGATGCCCTTGCGGCCCGCCTCCGGGTCGGTCTTGCAGGCGACGACGACGAGGTCGGCCAGGATGCCGTTGGTGATGAAGGTCTTGGAGCCGTCGATCACCCACTCGTCGCCGTCCCGGCGTGCGGTGGTGCGGATGCCCTTGAGGTCGGACCCTGCGGACGGCTCCGACAGCGCGAGGGCGCAGATCGTCTCGCCGCTGATCACGCCGGGCAGCCAGCGGGCCTTCTGCTCGGGTGTGGTGAGGTTCATCAGGTAGGGCGGGATGACGTCGTTCTGCAGCCCGAGCCCGATGCCGACCGAGCTGGTGGCCGCCATCTCCTCCGCCATGATCGCGTTGTAGCGGAAGTCCCGGATGTCCTGGCCGCCGTACTCCTCCGGGAACTGCCAGCCGATGAGTCCTGCCTTGCCCGCCGCCGCCCACGCGGCCCGGCTCACCTGGCCGTCGCGCTCCCACTGCTCGGCGTACGGGGCGCATTCGCGCAGGTAGAAGGTGCGGGCGGTCTCGCGGAACAGCTCGTGCTCCTCGGTGAAGATCGTTCGGCGCATGTTCGACTCCACTCACGCATCTCGCTTATTTAGCTGAAGTAGTTATACGATAGCGCTGTATCGGGACCTGGGCGAGGGAGGGCGCGTGAGCGTACGGGACAAGGTGGCACTCGTCACCGGAGCGGGACGCGGCATCGGCGAGGCGATCGCCGACCGGCTCGCCGCTCAGGGAGCCGCGGTCGCCGTCTGCGACCTGGACCCGGAGGCCGCCGCCAAGGTCGCGGGCCGACTCGTCGAGCGGTACGGAGTGCGGGCGACGGGGGTCGGCGCGGACATCTCCGACAGCGCGGCCGTGCACGCGGCCGTGGAGTGGGTGAGCGGCGAGCTCGGTCCGGTGGACGTACTGGTCAACAACGCGGCCGTCGATGTCATCGGCCGCTTCGTCGACAGCACCAAGGACACCTGGGACCGGATCATCGACGTCAATCTGCGCGGCACGATCACGGTGACCCGGGCGGTACTGGACTCGATGATCGAAAGCGGTGGCGGCCGGATCGTGCACATCGCCTCGGACGCCGGCCGCGTCGGCTCGTCCGGCGAGGTGGTGTACTCCGCGACGAAGGGCGGGGTCATCGCCTTCGGCAAGGCGCTGGCCCGCGAGGTCGCCAGGCACGGCATCACCGTCAACAGCGTCTGCCCGGGGCCGACCGACACCGCGCTGCTCGGACAGGTCGCCGACTACAGCCAGAAGATGTACGACGCCACGGTGCGGGCCATCCCGCTGCGCCGCGTCGCCCAGCCCGACGAGATCGCCGGTGTGGTG
This sequence comes from Streptomyces sp. NPDC058678, assembly GCF_042714835.1. Classification (NCBI taxonomy): domain Bacteria; kingdom Bacillati; phylum Actinomycetota; class Actinomycetes; order Kitasatosporales; family Streptomycetaceae; genus Streptomyces; species Streptomyces sp. NPDC058678. The sequence continues at coordinate 119,224 of NZ_JBHXSG010000005.1, forward strand.
GCCTTCCTCGCGTCCGACGACGCCGCCTACATGACCGGGCAGACGCTCTCGGTCAGCGGCGGCCTCACGATGGTCTGAGGTGAGCACCGTGCTGCGTGTCGAACTCCGCGACCAAATCGCCGTGCTGACGCTCGACCGGCCGGGGCAGCTCAACGCCATCGGCTCCGAGACCGTGGAACAGCTGAAACAGGCCCTCGCCGACGTCCGCGACAACGACGACGTACGTGCCCTGGTCGTGACCGGTGCGGGACGGGCCTTCTCGGCCGGCGCCGACATCGGTGAGATCGAGTCCTGCACGACACCCGGGCAGTTCCGTGCCTTCGTGGGGCGCCTGACCGAGGCGTACGCGCTCCTGGAGGACTTCCCCAAACCGTCGGTCGCGGCCGTCCACGGGTTCGCCTTCGGCGGCGGTCTGGAGCTGGCCCTCTCCTGCGACCTGCGGGTCGCGGAGCGCGGCGCCCGGCTCGGCCTGCCCGAGATGAAGCTCGGCGTGCTGCCGGGCGCGGGCGGCACCCAGCGGCTGCCCCGCCTCGTACCACCGGCGATCGCCAAGCAGATGATCCTCACCGGCGAGCCGCTCGAAGCGGAGCGGGCTCACGCGCTCGGGCTGGTCAACGAACTGGCCGAGCCCGGCGGCGCGCTCAAGACCGCCGAAGCCCTGGCCGCGAAGCTGACGGCCGGGGCCCCGCTGGCGCTCGCGGCGGGCAAGCGGCTGATCGACTACGGACTCGGCATGGACCTGGAGGCGGCCATCGCGTACGAGCGCGAGACCGTCTCGGTGCTCTTCTGCACCGAGGACCGGGCCGAGGGACTCAAGGCCTTCCGGGAACGCCGACCGGGCGACTTCCGCGGCGTGTAGCAGGCGTGTCCAAGCGTGTGCAGGCGTGTGACAGGCACCCCGACAGATCTGGAGGTGGACCGTGCGGCCACTCGAAGGCATTGCCGTCGTCGAGCTGGGCATGTGGGTGGCGGCACCGGCCGCGGCCACCATGCTCGCCGACTGGGGCGCGGACGTGGTGAAGGTGGAGGCGCCGACCGGCGACCCCAACCGGTACACCCTCAAGCACGTCGGGCAGGACATCGACAGCGCGCCCCCGTTCGAGACCGACAACCGCGGCAAGCGCGGCATCGTCCTCGACCTGCGATCCCAGGAGGGCAAGGACGTACTGGAGCGGCTGCTGGAACGCGCCGACGTGTTCGTCACCAACCTCCGCCCGGGCGCCCTGGAGCGGCTGGGCCTCGCACCCGACGAGCTACGGGCTCGCCACCCCCGCCTGGTCGTCGGCACGTTGACGGGCTACGGCTGGACGGGCGCCGAGCGCGACCGCGCCGGGTACGACGTCTCCGCGTTCTGGGCCCGGCCGGGCATCGCCGCCATGCTCAACCCGGCCGGGGAGCCACCGCCCGGCATCCGGCCCGGCCTCGGCGACCGTACGGCCGCGGCCAACCTGGTCGCCGGCGTGCTGGCCGCGCTGCTGCGACGCGAACGCACCGGCGAGGGCGGGGTGGTGGACGTGTCCCTGCTCCGTTCCGGCACGTACGCCAACGGCAACGACCTCGCCCTGCAGAACTTCTTCGGCAAGCGCGGCCGTACCCGCCACCGCACCGAGCACGAGTCCCCTCTCTACAACTCCTACCGGGCCGCCGACGACCGCTGGTTCTGGCTGATCGGCCTGGAGGGCAACCGGCACTGGCCCGGTGTCGTCAAGGCGCTCGGCCGCGAGGACCTGGCGACGGACGAGCGGTTCGCGACCGGCAAGGCCCGGCGCGGCCACGTACGTGAGCTGATCGCCGTGTTCGACGAGGAGTTCGCGCAGCGGCCGCTGGACGAGTGGGCTGAGCGCTTCGACGCCGAGGGCGTGTGGTGGGCGCCCGTGCAGACCCTGGCGGAGGTGGCGGCCGACGCGCAGGCGGAGGCGGTCGGGGCGTTCGTCGAACAGCCGGGCATGGGTGACGCGCCGCCACTGCGGACCGTGGCCACGCCCGTCGCCTTCTGGGGCGTCGACGAGAAGCCGCGCGGCGGCGCACCGACCCTCGGCGAGCACACCGACGAAGTGCTCCGCGAACTCAACTGAACTCACATATCTGGAGGTACGGCGTGGGCATCCTCGACGACAAGGTCGCCATCGTCACCGGCGGCGGAAGAGGGCTTGGCAGGGCGCACTGTCTGGCGCTCGCCGAGGCCGGCGCGACCGTGGTGGTGAACGACCTCGGCTCGGGCATACACGGCGAGCAGACCGGCGACTCCCCCGCCGACGAGGTCGTCGCCGAGATCACCAAGCTCGGCGGCCGGGCGATCGCCGACCACTCCTCGGTGACCGACTGGGCGGCGACCGAGACCATGGTCGCGGACACCGTCGCGGAGTTCGGCCGCCTCGACATCGTCGTGAACAACGCGGGCATCGTGCGCGACCGCATGCTGTTCTCCATGACGGAGGCCGAGTTCGACACCGTCATCGCGGTGCACCTGAAGGGCACCTTCGCGCTCACCCGGCACGCGTGCGCGTACTGGCGCGAGGCGTCGAAGCGGGGCGAGCGGGTCAACGGCCGCGTGATCAACACGACCTCCGGGACCGGCCTGTTCGGCAACCAGGGCCAGTCCAACTACGGGGCCGCGAAGGCCGGCATCGCCGGGCTCACCGTCCTCACCGCCCTGGAGATGCGCCGCTACGGTGTGACCGCGAACGCCATCTCGCCGATCGCGGCCACGCGGATGACGGACGGGCTGGCCGTCGGCGAGTCCCTTAAGGCCGTCGAGGGCTTCGACCCGCGCGATCCCGCCAACGCCTCCGGTGTCGTCGTCTACCTGGCCTCCGACAGCGCGGCCTGGCTGACCGGCCAGGTCCTGCGCATCGAGGGCAACCGGCTCAACCGCCTGCAGGGCTGGACCGTGGCCGGCATCCACCCCAGCCAGTCCGGCCAGGCCCTCACCTACGAGGAACTCGTGGACGCGGTACCGCAGTTGTACGGCGCTGTGCCGGCGGGCCGGGCGACGGGCGTCGGCCAGTGAAGGGCCACGACGCCGCCGCCCTCGTGCTGCGCGCGACCCTCGGCCCGATGCTCTTCGCGCACGGCTGGAACAAGGTCGCCGGACCGGGCGGGCTCAAGGGCACCACGGGCTGGTTCGAGGCGCTGGGCCTCAAGCCGGCCGAGGTGCACGCCCGTATGGCGGCCGGCACCGAGATGGCCGCGGGCGTGGGCATCGCCCTGGGCGCGGCCAACCCGCTCCCCGCCGCGGCGGCCGTGGGCCTGATGACCGTGGCCGCGCGGACCGACCACCGCGGCAAGGGCTTCTTCGTCTTCAAGGGGGGCTGGGAGTACGTCGGTGTCGTGGGCGGCGCGGCCGTCGCACTGGCCGCCCTGGGCAACGGCCGGTACTCGCTCGACGGCCTGCTGCCCCGCCAACGCGCCGGCACGGGGCCCGCGTTGCTGGCGGCCGGGCTCGGCACGGTGAGCGCCACGGCGCTGCTGGCGCTGTGCTACCGGCCGGAGCAGAAGCCGGACAAGACCGAAACAGATCACTGAGTGCAACCAGGACTATCAGGGAGTCGACATGGACGCGGCTGACTTCAGCGCGGTGCTGTCCGAGGTCCGGCGTTTCGTCCGGGAGCGCGTCGTGCCGCTCGAGGCGGAGATCGACGAGAAGGACGAGATGCCCGCGGACATCCGCGAGGCGGCCAAGAAGATGGGCCTGTTCGGCTTCGCCCTGCCCGAGGAGTACGGCGGGCTGGGGCTGTCGATGTACGAGGAGGCCCAGCTGATGTTCGAGCTGGGCTACACGACCCCCTCCCTGCGCTCGATGTTCGGCACCAACAACGGCATCGCCGGACACGTCCTCATGGTCGGCGGCACCGAGGAGCAGAAGGCGCGGTGGCTGCCGAGGATCGCCTCGGGCGACGTCCTGGCGTCGTTCGCGCTGACCGAGCCGGAAGCGGGTTCGGATCCCTCGACGCTCACCACGAAGGCGCACCTGGAGGGCGACGAGTGGGTGATCAACGGGGCCAAGCGGTACATCACCAACGCGCCCCTCGCCGACGTCTTCATGGTCTTCGCCCGCACCGACCCCGATGCCCCGCGCACCCGGGGCATCTCCACCTTCCTGGTCCCGGCCGGCACCCCCGGCCTCACCGTGGCCCCCAGGGACCACAAGATGGGCCAGTTCGGCGCCTGGACCGCGGACGTGTTCTTCGACGACGTCCGCGTACCGGCCTCCGCGCTCGTCGGCGGTGAGGACGGTCTGAACCGGGGCTTCTCCACGGCGATGGGCTGCATCGCGCACGGCCGGGTGCACATCTCGTCCCTGTGTGTGGGCATGGCCGAGCGCCTGGTCGACGAGTCGGTGGAGTACGCCCGTACGCGTCGTCAGTCGGGCAAGCTCATCGGCTCCTTCCAACTCGTCCAGGGTTTGATCGCCGACTCCATGACGGACTACTACGCCGGGCGCGCCACGGTTCTGGAGGCGGCCCGCGCCTTCGACGCCGGTACGGACACGAAGATCGGCCCGTCCTGCACGAAGTACTTCGCCAGCGAGATGGTGTGGCGCGTCGCGGACCGCGCGGTGCAGATCCACGGCGGTGCGGGCTATATGCGGGGGGTCGCCGTCGAGCGCTTCTATCGCGACGCCCGGCTGTTCCGCATCTACGAGGGCACCAGCCAGATCCAGCAGGTCATCATCGCGAAGGCACTGCTGGGCGAGGCGGCACGCGGCTGATCGGCCCACACTGGCACACGGGCACACGCCTGAGTGGTACGCAACGGAAGGGCCCCGGGATACCCCGGGGCCCTTCCGTTGTCGCGGTCCTCAGATCCCGAGCCGGTCCAGCAGCCGCTCGTGGTAGACCGCCGGGCCGCCGAACAGCAGCTGCGAGGACTTGGCCCGCCGGAAGTACAGGTGGGCCGGATGTTCCCAGGTGAAGCCGATGCCACCGTGGACCTGGATGTTCTCCATCGCCGCGAACACGTACGCCCGTGAGCAGCAGGCGTGCGCCACCGCCGCGGCGACCGGGAAGTCCGGGGAGTCCTCGGCGGCCAGCCGGGCCGCCTCCCGGGACGCGGCCTCGGCCAGTTCCACCTGGACGAGCATGTCGGCACACTTGTGCTTGACCGCCTGGAAGGAGCCGATGGGCCGGCCGAACTGGTGCCGGGTACGGGCGTACTCGGCGCTCATCTCCAGGCACCTGCGCGCCCCGCCCGCCTGTTCGGCGGCCAGCGCGACCGTGGCGATGTCCAGGACCTTGGCCATGATGCGGCCACCCGCCCCGTCCCCGCCGATGCGCGTCGCGGGCACGGCGTCCAACGTCAGCCGGGCCATGGCCCGGGTGGCGTCCATCGTCTCCATCGGTTCCGCCACGAGTCCCGGGGCCTCCCGCTCCACCGCGAAGAGCGTGGGACCGGCGACGGTACGGGCGACGACGAGGATCAGATCGGCCGTCGACCCGTCGACGACGAAGCACTTGCGGCCGCGCAGCGTCCAGCCGCCGTCCCCGTCCGGTACAGCGCGCGCGGAGACCATGGCGGGGTCCCAGGAGCCGTGGTCCTCGGCGACCGCGAGGGTGGCCGTGGACCGTCCGGAGGCGATGCCGGGGAGGTGGCGCGCGCAGGCGTCTTTGTCTCCCGAGGCAAGCAGGGCGTGGGCCGCCAGGACAACGGTGGCGAAGAAGGGCGCGCAGAACAGCGCACGGCCCATCTCCTCCAGGACGACACCGAGTTCGACGAGCCCGAAGCCGTCGCCGCCGTACTCCTCGGGAATCACCAGCCCCGGCAGCCGTAGCTGGTCGGCCGCCTGGGCCCACACCGCCGGGTCGAAGCGCGGTTGGCTCTCAATGAGCTTGCGCACGGCTTCCTCGGGCGACTTGGCATCCAGGAACTCCCTGACGGAGTCCCGCAGTTGCCGCAGTTCACTGTCGTCGGCGATCACGGACGCGCCTCCTTGGCAGCGGCGGCCACCGGTTCCTTGGGCAGGCCGAGGACCCGTTCCGCGAGGATGTTCTTCATGATCTCCTCGGTGCCGCCGAGGATGCGCAACGCCGGAGTGGCCAGAAGCAGTTCGGTCCAGGCGTAGGTGCCCCACTGGCCGGTGTCGGCGATCGCGCGCGGGCCGAGGGCGTCCGCGATGAAGTGGGCGGCCCGGGTCAGGTTCTGCCCGTACATCAGCTTGGAGACGGACATCTCGGGGCCCGGTGCGACCCCGCTGCGCAACTTGCGCAGGGCCCGCGTGTTGAGGTGTTCGGTGGCCATGGCGTCCACCAGGAGTTCGGCGAGGCGGGCGCGCAGGGCGCGGTCGTCCCAGGTCCAGGTGGCGCGCATCAGCGCGGAGAGCCGGTCCGGGGACAGAGCGGCGGCCACCGGGCCCGCGCCCTCACTGCCGACCGTCGCGCGCTCGGTCATCAGGGTGGTCAGGGCGACGGTCCAGCCGCCGTCGACCTCGCCGAGACGGTGGTCGTCGGGGATGCGTACGTCGGTGAGGAAGACCTCGTTGAAGTCCGCGCCGCCGGTCATCTGCCTGAGCGGCCGGACCTCGACTCCGGGGGTGTCCATGGGGACCAGGAAGGCTGTGATCCCGCGGTGCTTGGGCGCGTCCGGGTTCGTCCGGGTGAGCGCGAGGCCGACCTGGCTGTGCTGGGCGACCGAGGTCCACACCTTCTGCCCGTTCAGCACCCAGTCCTCGCCCTCGCGGACGGCTCGGGTCGCCACGCTCGCCAGGTCCGATCCGGCGCCGGGCTCGCTGAACAGCTGGCAGGCGATGGCGTCCCCGCGGTACATCGCGGGCAGCCAGCGGTCCTTGAGGTGCGGTTGGGCGTGGGCGAGGACCGTCGGCCCGATCATGCCGAGGCCCACCACGCTCAGCACGCCGGTGTCGGCCACGTCGTACTCCGCCTCGATGGCGTCGTAGAGCAGATCGTGGACGGGGGTGAGGCCCCGGCCTCCGTACTCCACCGGTCCCGTGATCCAGCCGAAGCCGTTCTCGTGGCGGATCCGCTGCCACTCCCGCGCCCGCTGCACGTGCTCGCGGTCCTCCTCGGGAGGGAGGCTGCTGAAGTACGCCATCGAGTCGTCGCCCTCGCCCCAGGTGAAGGCGGCGCGGTCGGGGGCCTTAGCCGCGTGCGCGTCGAGGAAGCGGCGCGCCTCGGCGGCGAAGTCCTGCATGTCCTGTGCCATCGCGTGTTCGCTCCGCTGTCAGGTGGAGGGGGCTGTCAGGTGGAGAGGTTCGGGTGGAGAGGTTCAGGTGGAGAGGATCGTCACCGCCGACGCGCCGGGCGCGCCGTACAGGTGCGTGTAGCCGACGCGCGGGGTGCCGGGGATCTGGCGGTTCCCCGCCGTACCGCGCAGTTGGAGGACGATCTCGTGGATCTGGCGCAGTCCGGACGCGCCGATCGGTTCGCCGTTGCCGAGCAGTCCGCCGTCGGTGTTGACCGGGAGCCGGCCGCCGATCTCGGTGGCGCCCTCGGCGATCAGGCGTTCCTGCTCGCCGTCCTTGCAGAGACCGTTCTCCGCCATGTGGATGATCTCCGACCCTGCGTCGGTGTCCTGGAGCTGGGCGACGTCGACGTCCTCGGGGCCGATGCCCGCCCGTTCGTAGGCCTCCCGGGAGGCGTCCACGCTCGGGCTGTCCACGGGCTCCCCCACGGGGAACGACGGGCTCTGCACCTCGAACGCGCCGAGCCTGCGGCTGCGCAGGGCGGTGGCGCGGACCCGCACGGGGGTGGAGGTGTACTTGTGGGCCTGGTCGGCCCGGCACATCACGACGGCCGCGGCGCCCTCGTTCGGGCCGCAGTACATGAACTGGCGCAGGGGGTAGTTGAGGACCGGGGAGGCGAGGACCTCCTCGGGCGACAAGGGCGTACGGCGCCAGGCCTTCTCGTTCCCGGCCGCGTTGCGAAAGTTCTTCGAGGCCACGCGGGCCAGCGTCTCGTGGGAGATGCCGTGCTCGTGCATATAGCGGTTGATCTTCATGCCGAAGAAGTGGGTGGTGAGGAAGAGCCCGGTCTGCCCGTACCAGGAGGGGATGCCCGCCACGGACGGGTCGGCGGCGAACGCGCCGCGCGGGTGCTTGTCCAGGCCGATCGCGATGGTCAGGTCGTGCTCACCGCTCTCGATCGCCCGGGCGGCCAGCGCCACCGCCGTACCGGCCGTCGCACAGCCGTTGAAGACACCGCGCAGGGGTACGCCGGTCAGGCCGAGCCGGCCGACGATCGCGTCCGGGTTGGCGACCTCGTAGCTGCCGATGTACCCGCCCTGGATCTGCGGCCAGTTCACGCCCGCGTCGGCGAGCGCCAGCCGTACCGCGTCCGCGCCCATGTCCAGCGCGGGCTTTCCGGGGAAACGGCCGAAGGGGTGGAGCCCCACGCCGATGATGACGGCCTCGGTCACGGTGTCTCCTCCTCGGACGGGGCGGACTCTTCGGCGGGGGCGAACGCGAACGTCATGACCTGCGTGCCGTCGTCCTGCACGGTGTAGGGCACCAGCGTGAGGCGCATGTCCTGCCCGATCCGCAGCTTCTCCGGGTCGGGTTCGGTGAGCCGGGCCTCGACCAGCAGCTCGCCGGGGAGCTCGACGTATCCGACGGAGTACGGCTCGAAGGTCTCGGGGCCGTCGTACGGCGGGGACGGCGGGCGGAAGTCCTGGGTCGTGTACGTCCACAGCGTGCCGTGGTCCGCCAGGAGCCGTTCCTTCGACTCGTCGCTCGCGCACCGGACACAGGTCGAGGCCGCCGGGAAGCTCACCAGCCCGCACACCCTGCACTCGGAACCGATCAGCCGGAGGGGCGCGGTGGCAGGCGGCCAGGTGAACAGGCCCTCGGCAACGGGGCGTTGCGTCGTCGTCATCTCATGCCCCGTTCCGGTTGCCCAGGACGTCGGCGTTCGGAGCCGCCTTGGCCACCAGGTTCGGGACGACGGAGGACAGCTCCTCCGGCGTCCAGCGGGTGTCGGCACTCGCGGCGGGGCCGTTGACCCAGCCCTCCAGAACGGTGATCCGGTTTCCGACGACGCCGAACACCCGGCCGGTGACCTCGCGCGACGCCGCGGAGCCCAGCCACACCACCAGCGGGGAGATGGCTTCGGGGGTCAGGTCCTGACTCTCGGCGGCCTGCTTCATCATCTCGATGTCCTCGGTGAGCCGGGTCAGCGCGGTGGGCGCGATGGCGTTCACCGTCACGCCGTAGCGGGCGAGTTCGGCGGCGGCGATGAGGGTGAGACTGCCGATGCCGGCTTTCGCGGAGCCGTAGTTGGACTGGCCGGGGTTGCCGAAGATGCCGGACGGGGAGGTCGTGTTGATCACCCGGGCGTCGTTGTCCTGACCGGACTTGGCGCGCTCGCGCCAGTACGCGGCCGCGTGGTGCAGGGTGGCGAAGCTGCCCTTGAGGTGGACGGCGATCACACTGTCCCAGTCCCGCTCGGTCATCGACACGATCATCCGGTCGCGCAGGATGCCGGCGTTGTTGACCAGTACGTCCAGGCCGCCGTAGGTGTCCACGGCCTGCCGGACGAGCCGGCCGGCGCCCTCCCAGGTGGAGATGTCGTCCGTGTTGGCCACCGCCTCGCCGCCGGCCGCGACGATCTCGTCGACCACACTCTGGGCGGGCCCGGCCGAGGCGCCCGCGCCGTCACGCCCGCCGCCCAGGTCGTTGACCACGACCTTCGCACCGTGCGCGGCGAACGCCAGGGCGTGCGCCCGGCCGATCCCGTTGCCGGCGCCGGTGACGACCGCGACCCGGCCTTCGACCACTCCTTCAGACATGCTCAATTCCTCCATGGGAAAGGTCAGTTGGCCTCGGCGAGCAGGACTCGCGGGTTGTCGCTGCCGCAGCCGCACCGGCCCGCGACGACGCGGCCGGCGATGCCCAGCGGTGTCTCGGGCAGCGGCGACGCGCGCCCCTCCCCCGCCGCCACGGTCAGCTGTCCGTCCCGCTCGCCGAACCGCCATTCGGCCGCGTTGACGTGCGCGCCGCTCCGCTCGGGGCACTCCAGCGCGAGAGCCGGTCCCACGGCCGAGATCACGGAGGCGGTCACCCCCACTCCGCGCAGGAGCGGTACGGCGGCCGGCCGGGCCAGCACGACGGGCGTGGACCGGAACATCTCGCCGATGTCTGCCATGCCGGCGAGCCCCTCGAGCGTCTCCGCCGACAGGCCGATCACCGCGTGCGGGGTCAGTTCGCGGTGGAAGACCGCGGTGCGGCGATGGTCCCAGCCCATCGCCTCGGCGATGCCGTACGGCACCCTGAGCGTGCGCAGGGCGCCGATCACCGCATGTCCCCAGAAGCCCTCGAAGCCGGAGGCGGTCAGCAGGGCCCGTTGCCCGGCGGCGAGGCCGTGTTCCCGCAGCCGTGCGGTGGCCCACTCGGTGTCGCGGGCGAGTTCCGCCCAGGTGAGCTCCAGGTCCCGGACGCCGTCGGCGGTGGGGAAGCGCATGAGATAGGCGAGTTCGGGGCGGTCGAGCGTCCTGGCACGGGCCAGGGTGTCGGCGCGGGCCATCACTGCTTCACCACCCGGGGGAACTTGGCGACACTGGTCATGGTCTTCAACAAATCCTCCTCGGTGCGCATGTCGAGCACCGGTTTGACTCCGGTCCGCTCGCGCACGGCCTCGCCCAGGCGTCCGGCCAGGGCGTCGACGTCGCCGGTGAGATGAGGGTCGTAGCCGACGCGCAGCCGCAGTTCGTCGACCTCGCGCCGGTCCCGGACGATCTGGAAGACCCCCGCGACGGTCTCCGGCTGGTCCTCCACCGCCTGCCAGACGTCCCGCAGGACCACGGAGCGTCCCTGGACCACCGTCTCGTCGCCGCGCCGTCCGGCCACCCACATGCGGGCGTGGGTGCGGCCGCAGCCGCAGGTGTCGCGGGACAGGCGGACCAGGTCCTCGCTGCGGTAACGGATCAGCGGCGCGGCCCGGTTGTCGAGGTCGGTGGCGACCAGTTCGCCCAGGTCGCTCTCGGGGACGTCGTGCCAGCCGTGCTCGTCGACCTCGACGCACTCGGCGAAGACGGTGTCCTCCCAGAGGTGGAAGCCGTCGTGTTCCCGGCACTCCCAGGCGGTGCCGGTGTCGGCGGCGCTGGTGTACTCGTAGACGTCGATGCCCCAGTCGTCACGGATCCGCTCGCGCATCTTCCGGCTGAGGGGCTGGCCGGCGCAGGAAGCGCCCTTGAGGGAGGAGAAGGCTTCCCTCAGGTCGGTCTTCTCGGCCAGGTGCTCCAGCTCCACCATCTGCGGATACATCATCTGCAGGTAGGCGGGGCGGTAGGTGCGCAGGGCCTCGACGACCTCGGGCATGTTCCCCATCCAGGTGTCCACCTCGATGACCACCGCGCCCAGCGCCTGGAAGCCGGCGTCCATGAAGTTGCGGAAGGTGCCGGGCGGGCTCAGGACCCGGTCTCCGGGCCGAAGGCCCAGCTCCCACAGGTCACGTACCTGTGCGGTCACCAGGGGCGGGGCGTCCTGCCAGATCTCGGCGAAGAACTCCGGGTCTCCGGTGGTTCCGGAACTTGAGGAGACCGAGGTCAGCTCCTCGACCGGGACGCAGAGCAGGCCGGCGAAGGCATCGCCGGTGCGGCTCCGGTAGGCGCGGATCATGTCCTTGGTGATGAACGGGATGCGTGCCCGGAAGTCCTCCAGGCAGCGGATGTCGCGTGGGTGGGCCCCGTGCTCGTCCCACAGTTCGCGGTAGAAGGCGGAGTTGGCGTAGGCGTACTCGACGAGTTCCAGGAGCTGTTCTTCCTGCCGCGCGCGCAGTTCCTCGCGGGGCATGGTCTCCACCTGGGGCTCGAAGTACCTGTCAGCGGTGTCCCTGTCACCGACCATGGCGCCTCCTCGCGGCTCAGTGCCCAGATCTTCCAGCTATCAGCGCAATCAGTCAACCAATTCGACGGATTAGACGCGAGACTCGCGTTCCGTCGATCTATATAGTTAACTATTAGTACTCATTGAACCACAGGAGGGCTGCCGTGAAGATCGTTGTCTGCGTGAAACACGTCCCCGACGCCACGGCGGACCGCACCTTCACCGAGGACGGCACCACCGACCGGGCGTCGGTCGACTCGCTGCTGTCCGAACTCGACGAGTACGCCGTCGAGCAGGCCCTGCGTCTCGCCGAGTCGGACGTCGACGCCGAGATCAGCTACCTCACCGTCGGACCCGACGACGCGCGCGACGCCCTGCGCAAGGCACTGGCCATGGGCGGTGACTCGGCGATGCACGTCAGCGACGAGGACATCGAGGGCAGCGACGCGTTCGGCACGTCACTCGTGCTGGCCAGGGCGATCGAGCGGCACGGCTTCGATCTCGTGCTGTGCGGGATGGCCTCGACGGACGGCACCATGGGCGTCCTGCCGGCGCTGCTGGCCGAGCGGCTCGGCGTCCCGGCCGTCACCCACCTCGAAGACCTGGCGCTCGAGGACGGAACGGTGACCGGGCGCCGCGAGGGCGACGGCGCGACCGTACGGATCCAGGGGTCCCTGCCGGCCGTCATCTCGGTCACCGACCGCTCCGGAGACGCCCGCTACCCCTCCTTCAAGGGGATCATGGCCGCGAAGAAGAAGCCGCTGGAGACCCTCGACCTCGCCGACCTCGGCATCGAGGCCGCGCAGGTCGGCCCGGCCGGCGCACGGTCGGCCGTGGACACCGCGACCAGGCGCCCGCCGCGCACCAAGGGCAAGATCGTCGCCGACGAGGGGACGGGCGGCGTCGGACTGGCCGCGTTCCTCACCACCAAGAAGTTCATCTGACCGCGCCGCCTTCACCGCCCCGTCCATCGACCGGCCCCTCGCCCCGTCCCTCGCCTGCCCAGAAGGAGTTGCATCACCGTGGCCGAAATCCTCGTCCTCGTCGACCACGTCGACGGTGCCGTACGCAAGCCGACCCTCGAACTGCTCACCCTGGCCCGCCGTCTGGGCGAGCCCTCGGCCGTCTTCCTGGGGCCGGGCGCGGACACCGCGACCGAGCTTCTCGGCCGGTACGGCGCCCAGAAAATCTACGTCGTGGACGCCCCCGAGGTGGACGAGTACCTCGTCACCCCGGCCGTCGACGCCCTCACGCAGATCGCCGAACGCAGCGGTCCGGCGGCGATCCTGGTGCCGTCCGGGCCGGACGGCAAGGAGATTGCCGCGCGGGCCGCGCTGCGGCTCGGCTCCGGGCTCATCACCGACGCCGTCGATGTCACCGCCGGACCGGACGGCCCGGTCACCGAGCAGTCGGCGTTCGCGGCGACGTACCAGGTCACCGCGCATGTCACCCAGGGCGTGCCGGTGATCACGGTCAAGCCGAACGCCGCCGCCCCCGAGGCCGCCCCCGCTGACCCCGTCGTGGAGAAGCAGGACATCACCTTCGGTCCGGCCTCGCGCGCCGTCAGGGTCCTGTCCCGCACACCGCGGGAGCGCGGTGACCGGCCCGAGCTGACGGAGGCCGACATCGTGGTCTCCGGCGGCCGAGGCGTGAACGGCGCCGAGAACTTCGTCCTCATCGAACGGGTCGCCGACGCACTCGGCGCGGCCGTCGGGGCGTCCCGCGCGGCGGTGGACGCGGGCTGGTACCCGCACAGCCACCAGGTCGGCCAGACGGGCACCCAGGTCTCCCCGCAGCTCTACCTCGCCGCCGGCATCTCCGGCGCGATCCAGCACCGGGCGGGCATGCAGACGTCCAAGACCATCGTCGCCGTCAACAAGGACGCCGACGCCCCGATCTTCGAGCTCGCCGACCACGGCGTGGTCGGGGACCTCTTCGAGGTGCTGCCGCAACTGGTGGACGAGATCGAGCGGCGCCGAAGCTGATCTTTCAGCGGCCCGGCCTTCCCTTCCGCCACCCATACAACTAAAATCGCTAACTGATTGCATCCATTGAGCTTGCAGCCTTGACCCGAAGGGACGTCATGACGAAGATCTGGGTCAACTCCGGGGACTCCCATGTGATGGAACCCGCCGACGTGTGGACCGAGCGAATGTCCACGCGGCTCGGCGCGCGGGCGCCGCGCAGTGAGCGCGGCGAGAAGTACGAGATGCTCTACATCGACGGCGAACGCATCGACCGCCAGCTCGGCGACTTCATGGACGCGATGCGCCCTCCGGGCGCCTGGGACCTGAAGGTCCGGCTCAAGGATCTCGACCAGGAGGGCGTGTGGGGCCAACTGGCCTTCCCCTCCATGGGGTTCTGGCTCGTCTCGATCACCGACCGGGAGCTCGCCCGAGAGACGGTACGGGCGTGGAACGACTGGGCCCACGACGAGATCCTCCGCAAGAACAAGCGCGTCATCACCACGGCCTGCGTCTCGACGGCCGACATCGACGACGCGGTCGCCGAGGTCGAGCGGGTGGCGGAACTGGGCTTCCAGGCGATCTTCCTGCCGTGCTCGACACGACCGGGCGAGGAATACGCCCTCGAGCGCTGGGAGCCGCTGTGGACCGCGGTCGAGCGGGCAGGGCTGGTGCTCGGCTTCCACATCGGCACGGGAGCTCAGAACGTCGTCTTCCGCGGGCCCGGCGGCGCGGTCGTCAACTACATGGAGACGACCTACCCGGGCATGCGGGTCGTGTCCCACATGGTCGCGGGCGGCGCTCTGGACCGCCACCCCGACCTGAGGATCCTCATCGCGGAGGGTGGCGCGGGATGGGTGCCGGCCATCGGCGACCGGATGGACGAGGCGTACCGTCAGCACGGCATGTTCGTCCGGCCGAAGCTGAGCCGGCTGCCCAGCGAGATCATCAGGCAGCAGGTGTACGCCTCCTTCCAGCACGACAAGAGCTCGGTGGAGATCGTCGAGTCGACCGGCTACCGCAATGTGATGTGGGGCGACGACTACCCCCACCTGGAAGGCACCTACGGCCACACCCAGTCCACGCTCCACGACCTGTTCGACGGCGTATCGGACGACATCCGCGAGCGCGTCACGCGCGGCACCTTCAACGAGCTCTTCCGCCTGCCGGAGCAGACTCCTCAGGAGGCGGCCGTCTGAGCGGCGCCGACGACGCGAGGCTTTCGGACGGACCACGTGTGACCACTCCCCCAGACCCCCCGCATCCCTCGTATCCCTCGTATCCCGAAGACCTGGAACGGCCCGGACTCGTCAGGACCGGGCGGTCGACCTTCGTCCGTCCCATCCGGCCCGAGGACGCCGACCGTCTGGTCGCGTTCGTCGGCAGCCTGTCCCGGGCCACCCTGGCGTACCGCTCGCTCGGCCCGGTGGTCCGCGCCCGCGACGACGTCATCCGGCGCGGCGCCCACGTCGACTACCTCAACGAGCTGGCGCTCGTCGCCCTGGCCGGTGACGAGATCGCCGGCCTGGTGCGCTACGTCCGCGATCCCGAGGACGCGGAACACGCCGAGGTCACGTTCACCATCCGGGACGACCACCAGAGCGAGGGGTTCGGCAGGCTGCTCCTGGAGCACATCGCCGCCGCCGCGCGCGCACGGGGCATCCGGGTGCTGGAGGCCGACGTCCTCGCCGACAACACCCGCATGATCAACGTGTTCCTGGGATCCGGCTACCGGATAGAGGCCGGTCCGCCCGGCCAGATCATCCACTTCGAGATCGCCGTCGACCCGCAGGCCCAGGCCGTGGCTCGGGCCGAGCGCCGCGAGCACACCGCCGTACGGCGCTCCCTGCGGCCCCTGTTCGAACCCCGCTCGGTCGCCGTGATCGGCGCCAACCGCAGCCCGCTGACCATCGGCCACGAGATCGTGGCCAACCTGCTGCGGGGCGGCTTCCGCGGCAGTGTGTTCCCCGTCAACCCGCGGGCCGAACAGATCGCCGGCGTGCGGGCGTACGCAAGCGTCCGGGACCTTCCCGAGCCGCCGGACCTGGCGCTGCTGGCCGTACGGGCCGAGGCCGTGCCCGAGGCCGTACGGGACTGCGCGGACGTCGGCGTCAAGGCGGTGGTCGTCGTCTCGACGGGCTTCGGAGAGACCGGGGTCGAAGGACGGGCCACCGAGCTGGAGCTGGCCCGTTTCGCCCGTGCCTCCGGAATGCGGCTGGTGGGCCCGAACTGCATGGGCGTGGTCAACACGACACCCGCGGCACGGCTGGCCGCCACCTTCTCGCCCGCACTGCCGACGCCCGGCCGGGTGGCGATGTCCAGCCAGTCCGGGCCGCTGGGGCTCGCGGTGCTCGACTTCGCCCGGCGGCTGCGGCTCGGCTTCTCCGGCTTCGTGTCGGTGGGCCACGCCGTGGACGTGTCCACCAACGACCTGCTCCAGTGGTGGGAGGAGGACCCGGGGACCTCGGTGATCCTGCTGCACGTCGAGACGTTCGGCAATCCGCGCCGGTTCGCCCGCGTCGCCCGCCGGATCGCGCCGCGCAAACCGATCGTCGCGGTCCACCCGGGGCATGCGGACTCGGCCGTGAGCTCGCTCTTCGCCCAGTCCGGCGTGATTCGCACCCGTAGTCTCCAAGAGCTGTTCGACGTCGCCCTGCTGCTCGCCCACCAGCCTCCCCCGCCCGGCAACCGGGTCGCCGTGATCACCAACGCGGGCGGCCCCGCGACGCTGACGGTCGGAGCGTGCGCGGCGAGCGGCCTGTGCGTACCCGCACTCGGTGAGCACACCCGGCAGACACTCCGTGCGGCCCTCTCGCCCCACGCGGACGTGTCCAACCCGATCGACCTGACGCCCACGGCCACGGCCGCCCACTACCGCCAGGCGCTCGACGCCGCCTTGGCCGACGACGACATCGACGCGGCCGTCGTCCTGTTCATGCCGCCGCTGGCGGACAAGCCGGACGAGGTGGCCTCGGCGATCCTCGACGCGGCCACGGCCCGGCCGGACAAACCGGTGCTGGCCAGTTTCCTGGGCGGCGCGGGCGTCGCCGATCTCCTGCACCGGGGCGACCTGGTGGTACCGACGTACACGTTCCCCGAGGCCGCGGCCACCTCGCTCGGACACGCGGCGGCCTACCAGGCCTGGCGCAGCACCCCCGCGGGCGTCGTGCCGGACCTCGCGGGAGTCGACGCCGAGCGCGCCCGGTCGCTCATCACCTCGTGTGCCCCCGGCCCGGTCCCCGCAGCGGTCGCCGCCGAGCTGCTCGCCTCCTACGGGATCGCCGTGCGCGACAGCGAACCGGGACCCGGACCGGACGCCTTCCTCACCGTCCGCGCCGACCCGGTCTTCGGCCCGGTGGTCGCCTTCGGTCTCACCGGGGACTACGCCGACCTCATGGCGGACGTCGCCCACCGCGTCACCCCCCTCAGCGACCGCGACGCCCGCGAGATGGTCCGCTCGCTGCGGGCCGCCCCACTGCTGGACGGCCGGAACGGGGGCCCGGGAGTGGACCTGGCGGCCCTCGAGGAGACCGTCCTGCGGATCTCGGCGATGGTCGAGGACCTCCCCGAGATCGAGGCGCTGGAACTGCGCCCGGTACGGCTCCTGCCGCCCGGGGACGGAGTGACCGTCGCGCACGCGACGATCCGACTGGCGGACAACACAGCAGCAGGAGGTTCCTCGTGAAGGTGGGCATCTACTTCGACCTGCGCAACCCGCCGCCATGGCGGCAGAGTTGGTCCCGGGTCTACGGGTTCGCCCTGGAGATGTGCGAGGAGGCGGACCGCCTCGGCCTCGACTCGGTCTGGTTCTCCGAACACCACGGCTTCGAGGACGGCTACCTCCCCCAGCCGCTCACCATGGCCGCCGCGGCGGCCGCCCGCACCCGCCGGGTCCGCCTGGGCACCGCGGTCATCCCCGCACCGCTGCACGCGGCCCCCGAGATCGCCGAACAGGCCGCGCTGGTGGACATCATCAGCGACGGCCGTCTGGACCTCGGGCTCGGCACCGGCTACCGGGTGCCCGAGTACCGCCTGTACGGAGCGGACCTCGCCAAGCGCTACACCACGACCGATCAGCGGGTACGGGAGATCCGCGGCCTGTGGGCCGAGTCCCTGGTCGTCCCCGGCCCGGTCCAGGATCCGCTGCCGATCTGGCTCGGCTACCAGGGCCCACAGGGCGCCCGGCGGGCCGGTCGGCTCGGCACGGGGCTGCTGTCACTCAATCCAGAACTGCTGACGCCGTACCGGGAAGGGCTCGCCGAAAGCGGGTACGACATGGCGACGGCCCGTATGCAGGGCTCGTTCACCACGTTCGTCACCGAGGACCCCGACGGCGACTGGCCGGTCGTGCGCAGGCACCTGGCGTACCAATGGGACAGCTACCGCCGGTACATGGTGGAGGGGACCGACCAGCCGGCCCCCCGCCCCATCGACCCCGAGAAGTGGCGGGAGACGGGGCTGAGCGCGACCGGCGTCGGTCAGTTCCTCTACGGCACCCCGCAGGACGTCGCCGATGCCATCAGGGCGTACGTGGCAGGGTTGCCGGTGGAAGGGGTGTTCCTGTGGGCGTCGCTGGCCGGGATGCCCGAGGAGATGGTGGCCCGGCAGGTCCAGCTCATCGCCGGGAAGCTGCGTCCGCTGCTTGCCGATGTCTGACACTGCGATGCCCGACAAGAGGAGTCACACCATGTCCACGACGCCACCGACGGGGCCCTGGGCCGGGGCGGACTTCCAGGAGCCGCCCCGCACTCCCGGCGGGGTGGCCCTGTGCGGGGCGTGCCGCACCGCCGGTTCCTGCCGACTCGGAGTGGAGCATGAGCGGCTCGACGAGGACGGGTCGGCACGGTTCGAGCTGTCCTGCCCGCGTGACCAGGAGGGCGGTCCCGATGTCGCGCACGGCGGCTGGACCGCGGCCGTCCTGGACGACTGTCTCGGCCATCTGCCTCTGCTGCACCGGGTGTTGAGTGTGACGGCGGAACTGACCGTGAGCTTCGTGAAGCCGGTGCCGGTTCAGCGGCCGCTGGAGGTCCGGGCCTGGGTGGAGAAGCGGGAGGGCAGGCGCTGGTACATCGCGGGAGAGATGGTGCTGCTGCCGACGCGGGCCGTGCTGGCCCGGGTCTCCGGGATCTGGGTGACCCGGGACCAGGGGCACTTCGCACGGCACAAGGAATGGCTGGCCGGTCAGGACGGCGAACCTCAGAAGGAATAGCCGGAGGGCCCGGGCGGCGGAGCTCAGAAAGAGAGCCGGCAGGCCGGGGCGGCGGAGCTCAGAAAGAGAGCGCGTGCCGGCAGGCCGGTGCGGCCGGGCTCAGTAGGATCTGAGCCCCATGCTGCGGGCTATGCCGTTGCGCTGGATCTGACTCGTGCCCCCGGAGATCGTGGCCACGATCGACTCCCGGTAGCGGAAGCTCATCACGCTCTCGGTCGAGAAGCCGTGTCCCGCGCAGACCTGCATCCCGAGCCGGGCGGCCGCCACGTACGTCTCCGAGCCCTTCAGTTTCGCCATCGACCCTTCCCGTGTGCACGGCTTGCCCTGGGCGAGCAGCCAGGCGGCCCGGTAGGCGAGCAGCCGGGCGGAGTCGATCTCGGTCTGCAGGTCGGCCATGGCGTGGGCGAGCGCCTGGAAGTTGCCGATCGGGCGGCCGAAGGCGTGCCGGGTGCGGGCGTATTCGAGCATCTCGTCGAGCGTGGCCTGCGCGGCGCCCAGATAGCCCCCGCTGATGATCACCTTCTCCAGCTCGATGTTGGAGAGCATCACCTTCCAGCCCTCGTCGCGCGGGCCGACCAGGTTCTCCTTCGCCACCAGGGCGTCGTTGAAGAAGACCTCGTTGGTGCCCAGGATGTGCCGGGCCAGTGTCGGCGTCCGGCGCACCTCGACGCCCTCGGTCGCGGGATCGACGAGCAGCAGGCTGATGCCGCCGTGCTTGGGCTCGCGAGGGCCCGTCCGCACGTACGTGGCGATGGTCGTGTCGGGCAGGCCGCCGCCCGTGCACCACGCCTTCTGACCACGGACGAGGAAGTGGTCCCCGTGGTCCTCGGCGGTGGTGCGCAGCGCCGCGGCGTCGGACCCGCTGTCCGGCTCGCTGAGGCCGACGGCGAGCCGGTGGCGGCCCGTCATGACCTGCGTACGGATGAAGTCGCGCTGCGCCTCGTTGCCCCACCGGAACACCGTGATGCCGGGGATGAGCACCCCGATGTAGCACATGGCGACGTCGAAACTGGCCCGCCCGAGCTCCTCGGCGATCAGGATGAGCTCCAGCGGCCCGCCGCCGTCACCGCCCTCGTCCTCGGCGAACGGGAGCGAGAACCACCCGAGGTCGGCCATGCCCCGAAACAGCTCGGGCGGTACGACGCCCTCCTCGTCCCACTGCTTGGCCTTCTCGGCCGGGCACACGTCGGCGACGAACTGCCGAGCCGTCGCGCGCAACAGGTCCTGCTCGTCGGTCAGCCCGAAGTCCACGGCCACTCCTCGCAGTACAGGGTATTCATCTATCTAATTAGACTATGTTAGCGGATAGAGGGGGCAGCGGTAGTACAGCCGCACCACGAGTCCCTGCACTTGAAGCCACCTGGGCCGACGAAGGTGCCGGGATCGACAGCAGGAACACGACAGCAGGAACGCGACCGCCAGAGGCTTCCCGCGGTCTCAGCAGTGCCGGTGGTAAGCCTTGTTGGCGATGCGCCAGTTGCCGTCGACACGGACCAGCAGAAAGACGTCGGTAAAGGTGTCCGCGCCGTGCGAGAGCGTCATGGTTGCGGTCGCCACGGTGCCGTGGACGTCGATGGCGTCGATGCGGCGGGAGCGGATCGGTTCGTCCATGGCCGGCCGGCCATGGAAGAGAGCGCAGTACCCGTCCAGGCTCCATGAGACGAACGCGCCGTCCCGGATTCCCTCGATGTGGGCGGTGGGCAGGAACGCGTCGCGGAAGTGGGTGGGGTCGCCGGTGGCGTGTCCGCGGATGTAGGCGCGGAGCGGTTCGAGTACGGCGTCCCCCACGGCGGGGGCCATGGCGGCAACGGCGATGTCGGCCTCAGGGTCGCCAGTGGGGTCGGCCAGGTCGGCTGCGCTGCGCAGGGGCGTGTTCGACGCGTCGGCCAGCAGAGCCATGTCCTTGGCCAGCGCACCGATCGTGAATTCGGCCGTGGCAGCGGTCGGCCGGGCGGCGAGGAAGGTCCGTTTGCGGGCCACGAGCCCGCCGAGCGGGCCGAGTTCGAGGACGTCCAGCACCTGGGCACGGGGCAGGCCGAGCGCGTCGGCCTGCCGCAGTGAGTCGCGCAGCGCGAGGACGGTGCCGGCGAGGCTGTTGTTGGCGATCAGCTTGAGCGCGGCGGCGGTGGCGGCGTCATCGACGCGCCGCACGGTGCCCAGCGCTTCCAGCACCGGCCGGACTCGACCGAGCGCGCCTTGGTCGGCGGCGGTGAGAATCTGCAGGGCTCCGGCGGCGACAGCCGGCACCGAGCCGAGCACGGGCGCGTGGACGTACGACGGGCCGAGGTGCCGGGCCAGCCTCGACGCTTCGGCGGGAGCGATGGTGCTGGTGTTCAGCACCATCGTGTCCGTGCCCAGCGAGTCACGGACGCGGCCGAGGACCTGCCGGCAGGCCGGGCCGTCGAACAACGCCAGGAGCACGAGGTCGGCCTTCGCCACGGCCTCGTTCGGATCGCCGGTCATCCTGACGGCGCCCGACGCGCGCCCGGAGCGTGTCCAGCCGACGACGTCCCAGCCCTGGGCAGCCAGTCGTGTCGCGATCGCGTCGCCCATGCGCCCCAGGCCGAGGACGGCGATCGTGTGCAAAGTGGTCATGCGGGCCAGAGTGGTGCACCTCGATGCCTGCGACAAGCGCAGATTTCGCATGACTGCCCTGCGGAACCCGCATACCTCCTGGGCATACTGGCGCCATGGAACTGACGGTGTGGCGGACCTTCGTGACCGTGTGCCGACTCGGGTCGCTGTCGGCGGCGGCCGCGGAGCTCAACCACACCCAGTCGGGCGTCTCCCGGCAGATCGCCGGGCTGGAGCGGCAGCTCGGCGTTCCCCTGATGGAGCGCCATGCGCGCGGTGTGCGTCCGACGCCTGCCGGCGAGGTGTTCCGGCGCCACGCCCTGGTGACGCTCAACGAGGCCGACCGCGCCGTGCGCGCCGCGCGAGACGTTCGCGACGGGGCGTTCCATCGGCCGCTGGCCGTCGGTGCGACACCCTCCCTGGCAGCGGGGGTCGTCCCCGAGGCCATCCGGGGCCTGCTGAGGCAAGCCGGATCCCTCCCTTGGAGCCTGCTCCCCGGCCTGAGCGCCCAACTGCACAACCGTGTGATCGCCGGCGATCTCGACATCGCCGTCGTCACCGATGCGCCGCCGGGGCTGCCCCATGACCAGCGGGTCGAACCACGGTTCCTCGGGCTGGACGACATGGTCGTCGTCCTGCCCGTCGGCCATCCGCAGGCCGGGCGCGGCCCGGTGCACATACAGACGCTGGCCGACCAGACCTGGGTCGAGGACAACGACGGCTCGGCGGCACTCCTGCGCCGGCACGCCGCCCGCGCCGGGGTCAGCGCCCGCATCGATCTCACCGCGGCCGATCTGCTCGGCAAGCTGGCCCTGGTCGCAACCGGCCACGCCATCGCGCTGATACCCGGGGTACTGACATGCGCCCTGCGGACCGACGTCACCGCAGTGGGTCTCGTCGATCCCCCGACCCGCGGCATCTACACGATCACACCACGTCGCGACCCCCACCCCTCCACCACGCCCCTGGTCAACCAGCTCGCCGCAGCCCTTGCCTCGATCCGTCCGGCCCGAGCCGCTCACCGGTCGACCGAGACGGACGCCCACGCCGCTGGAGAAGCCCCATGAGCGAGCAGCCCACCGCGTGAAAGACCGTCCGCTTTCCGCTGGGGCTACGCACAACGAGGTCGCAACACGCAGAACTTGACGGGAAGCAGGCCCGGTCCGGGTACAGCTCGGTGGTCAGCTGATCACCGCAGTGTCCGTGCAACAGCCCGCACCACCGGACGAGCAGAAGCGGGTCGCGTCACGAGGCGCGCCTGAAGACGGTGGCCGGGCCGATGACGCCGGGGCCGAACTTGTCGCGGACGCGGTCGATGGCCGCTTCGGCCACCAGCCGGGCCTCGCGGGCGTCATCGAGACTCATCTGCTGGGCGACCTTGTCGGCGCCGATCAGGTCCTCCCCCTTCAACGCCAGTGCGGTCAGGCGGCCGCGCTGCAGGCCTGCGGCATCCATCAACTGGTAGGCGAGGACGCGGAGATCGTCATCGTGCGCGGACGGCTCGGCCAGACGGCGGGTCTTCTCCCACGATGTGCCGCCGGCGAACTTCAGGACCAACGTCAGGCCACGGGCGGCCTGACCGCGCCGGCGCAGCAGGTGGCCGAGCCTCACGACCAGGTCCAGTATGGCGCCACGGACCTCGGCGCCGTCCAGCACATGCCGGTCGAAGGCGCAGCGGACGGTCGCGGCGGCGGGCAGCCTACGGGGGACGACGGGGCGGGGGTCGACGCCGCGGGCCCGGTCGGCGGCGGTGCGGCCGGCACGGCCGCCCAGCAGGCGCTGCACTGTCTCAGAGGGCACGGCGGCGAGCAGGCCGACACAGTGGATGCCGTAGTCACGCAGCGCCGCCGCCTGGCGGGGGCCAATGCCGTGCAGGGCATCGACCGGCAAGGGACCCAGCCAGTCGGCGACCTGGCCGGGGGCAACGGCGAGCACGCCGCCGGGTCCGTCGATCTGGCCGGAGGCGGTCGCCGCGACCGTGATGGACGGCCCGATGCCCACCCGGACGTCGAGCCCGAGACGGGACAGGGTGCGCACCCGCAGCACCTCCCCCAGGCGGCGGGCATCCGCGCCGTGATAGCGCACCGCGCCCTTCAGCTCCACCAGGGCCTCAGTCGGCGGCAGGGCCTGCACAACGGGGGACAGCTCCGCCAGTTGCTCCAGCACCTGCCGGTAGAGCTCCTCCGGCAGCCGGTCCGGGCAGCGCACATGCATCACCGTGCTCTGACCTGCCGGCCTCTCCACCATCACGCCACTCACCTCCCACACCCACATTATCGAACGATAAATCGAACACGCGAGAGCGCGAGCACCGATCATGAGCATAGAATCAAAAATATGTTCGATGACCTGCCGCCAGACCTGGAGCGCCTGCACACCCTGCGGGTATGGCACGCCATGTGGCTGCAGCGCATCGACGCGAAGATCGCAGCCGTGCGGAAGCGCCAGGCCGAAGTGGAGCACGGTCGCCGCAGCCGGCCGAAGCCACCGGAGTGGATCGTCGAACTCGGCATCGGCACGGGGCGCCCGCCCGTCCAGATCCACGCCGGCGACTGCCACATGGCGGGCAAGCACCGCCGCCCCGTCGGTCGCGGCGAAGCCCGTCGGCTGCTCGCCGCGGGCTTGCGCGCGTGCAGTCACTGCCAGCCTGACACCGCGCTGGACATCCTCGACTTATCCGCCGGCCCGGCCCTCGTTCCCGGGGGGGGCGCCGATCGAACGTCCGTCCCGTCTGACCGCCTACGCCGCGTTCACGGTGATCCACCCACATCACCAGAATCAGGACCCCGCTCATGGCCAGCACTCCCCCGCCACCGATCACCGAGCCGGACCCCTCCACCTTCGCCTGCTCCGGCAGCCTGGTCGGCCCCTGCTCCGGATGCCAGCGCCCCACCCACAAATACGGCAGCGGCGGCAGCCCCCTGTGCCAGTGGTGCATGACCCCCGTCCAGGAGAAGTGGGGCACGGCCGTCCGCTACAACAACACCCGCCCGCAGGGCTGACCGCGACGCCCGACCCAGACGCGCGGCACCAGCAGGACCGGCGCAGCGTCCGAGCGGCCGACCGCTCGCGGGTAGGGCATGCGCGTGACGTGTTCGCCGCCGGAACCGATGCTCACCACCCGACGCCCCTGCCGGGGCTGACACCGGGCTGGCCCGGGGAGTGAAGTCGAACGAACGGTCAGCGCGAGGCGCCCGGCCGGGACGGTCCTGCACCCGCTGCAGGATCCGGGTCCGGGTGCAGCGCGTCGACCCGGGGACACTCGCCGGCTCCGGTCGAACGGCCGACTGACCCCCTCTTGCATGTTCTATGCCATACCCCATAAGTTACCGACAGGTAGCTCGCTCGGCGGGCCGCATCGGCGTCGGAAGTTGGTGGGCGCCTGAGTCCGCGCAAGAGTGACAGCCGTGACCGGATGATCCTCAGTGCTGCCGATCTGCTGCGTGAGTACGGAGCGAGCGCGACCAGCATCGACCGGGTTCTTACCCACAGCGGAGCCCCTCGAGGCTCGGTGTATCACCACTTCCCCGGCGGGCGTACACAGCTCGTCGACGAGGCGGTGGCACTGGCGGGGGACTTCATCGCGGGACTGATCGACACCGCCATCCAGGCGGACGATCCGGTGGAGGCCGTCGACGCGTTCTTCGGGCTGTGGCGTGACCGGCTCGTGGAGAGCGGCTTCCGGGCCGGCTGCCCGATCGTGGCGGTGACCGTCGAGACCAACGACGACGCACCCCAGCTCGCCCGCTCGGCCGCCGCCGTCTTCGCCCGCTGGCAGGAGGCCCTCGCGGCCCTGTTCGTCCGGAACGGCCTGGCCGAGGAACGCGGCCGCAGGCTGGGTGCCTTCATCATCGCCGCGGTCGAAGGCGCGGTGATCATGTGCCGGGCCGAGCAGAGCACCGCCCCGATCGAGGCGGCCGCCGCCGAGATCCACGACCTGCTCCTGTACGCCCTGCGCGACCGCCCCGGGGCTGCCGAATCCGGGCGCCGGCCGTAGTCCGCGGTCACTTGACCCAGTCAGCTCAACTCGAAGGAGTCGCCATGCCTCGCTCGACCGCCACGACAACGTCTTCGTCCTCGACCTCGGGGACGGAGAGAACCGTTTCCACCCGGACTGGCTCGCTGCCGTCAGTGCCGCGCTCGACGAGGTGGAGAAGGCCGAAGGCCCCCGCGCCCTGGTCACCGCCGCCACCGGCAGGCGATCGCGGTGAGGCGGGACGCGGCCGAGCGCGCGGCCGGGAGCCAAGCCAGCACGAGTTGGGTGGCCGGGTATCCGTGGACGGGCACTACCCGAACGGATCCGCCGAGGCGGTCACGGACGCTTTCGCCGACGACGACCACGAGTCGTCCGAGCGCGACGCGGTCGACCATGGCGTCCGGACGACCGGCCGCTCCGGGCCGAGTTCGATCAGTTCGAGGCCGGGGATGGCAGTCGACTGGCATGAGGGCGACGTCCGCGGTGCCGTCTTGCAGGGCGCCGATCTCGTCGTAGGTGAAAACGACGTCAGTGAGCACGCCATCCGCGCCTTCCGAGCCGGCGGCGAGCAGGGCGGTCAGGATGCCGGGGCCGTCCCTCATCCCGGACAGGCATGCGATGATCCAGCAAGCCGTGCGCATCCAGGCCATTTCGGTCGCCAGTTCGAGGGCAAAGGCTCGGAACCATGGGCGTTCCGCTGCAGGGACCACAGCGACATCGTGGTGCGCAGTCCGCCGGTCCCGTAACCGACCTCGGTGGCCGCCTCGCTGGGTGCACGGATGGTGACGATATGCTCATGTGATGGGCCGGAATCCCCGTCGCGCGGTCGTCTGCGCTGCCGGAGGATGGAGAAGGGGCCGGTCCGGTGGAGCGCGGAGGCAAGGGGAGGCGTTGAGATGCGGCAGGCAGGTGTACTCGACGTCGGGTGCCACAGTGCTTTCCTGACGGTGGTGCGGCGACGCCCGGGTACGGTGCTGGAGCCGGTGTTCTCCCGCAAGGTGCGGCTGAGACTGCACGAGACCCTCGACCGCAAGGGCCGGCTGGACAAGACCGGCGTGAAGAGCGTCGAGCGGGCGGTGGCCGAGGCCGTCGCCGCCGACCCGCGTCTGCGCGGACCGGACGTGTTCGCGTTCGCGACCTCGGTCATCCGGGACGCGCCCAACCGCGACGAGATCATCGCGAGTGTCGCACGCACCACCGGCACCCGCCTGCGCGTTCTGACCGGCGAGGAGGAAGCGCGGCTGTCCTACGTGGCCGCCCGCCAGTGGGCAGGCCCGGCGGCCGGCCGGCTGCTGGTCCTGGACATCGGCGGCGGCACCGTCGAGATCGCCTCCGGTACCGGAGATCAGCCCCACGCCGTCTATTCGCTGCCGCTGGGCGCTCGCAGGATCACCCGGGACTGGCTTCCCGGTGGCATCGCGCCCTCCCAGCGCCGCCTCGCCGACATCCGGCACCACCTGCGCCGGTCCCTGGAAGCCGTCCCCAGCCTGCCGCAGGCCGAACCGGGCGGGCGGGTGCTCGCCTGCTCCAAGACCTTCGAACAGCTCGCCCGGCTCACCGCCACCCAGGGCAAGACACCGCGAGCCAGAGAGCAGCTGGCGCTACCGCAACTGCGCACGTCGGTCTCCCTGCTGGCAGACGCGAAACCGTCCCGTCGGGCCAAGCTGCCGGGCATCTCCCGGCACCGCGCCGAACAGTCCCTGGCCGGAGCCCTGATCGCACAGGCCCTCCTGGAAGCCTGCGGGGCCAAGAACGTCGAGATCTGCCCCTGGTCCACCAGGGAAGGACTGCTGCTCGAACGCCTCGGCGTGCCCCACACCACAGCCGACCGCCCCCGCCTCGTCGGCTGAACCCAACGGACGCCCTCAACCTCCACAAAGCCGTCGGCCTGCGGGAGTCCGCCGCAACGCGGGACTGGTTCGTCGCACCCGACCCAGAGGTAGCCCGCGCCCTCCTTCCGACCCTCGGAAACTCGAAGTGAACCACCGTCCGACGAGGAAAAGCCGTCGAGCCTGAGACCGGGGATCCGCCACGCCCTCTGAGACGGGCTACGAAACCGCTGGTCAGGAGCGCGTGGGCAGGAACGGCCGTGAGAACCTCCATCAGCCTGAGGACGCGTCTGTGACCATGTCGGCCCGACGTGGTCCGTCCAGGCCCGGGCGAGCTCGCTCCCGGCCTCGATGACTTCCGCCGCCGACCGCGATGAGTTCCGGCCGGGTCGCGAGTCTGTTCTGGTGACCGTCGTAGGACGTCGTACGACACTGCCCGGCACGAGACGCCACGGAGGACACCATGACGACCACACCGGACGACGCGACCACCGCGCTGCCCGGCCACCCGCCCGTCGCCGACCTGGCCACCTGGCAGGCCGCCCGTGACGAGCTGCTGGTCCGCGAGAAGGCCCACACCCGTGAGGGCGACGCCATCGCCGCGGCCCGCCGCCGGCTTCCGATGGTGGAGCTCGACGGGACAGTCGAGGTCACCGGCGCGGACGGGCCGGTACCGTTCCTGGGCCTGTTCCGGAGCCGCGACGAGCTCGTGGTCTACAAGCACATGTGGTACGACGGCGCGCCGCACCAGGGGCAGTGCGAGGGCTGCACCACCACGGCCTGGCATCTGAAGGATGCCGTCTACCTGAACGCCCGCGGCGTCTCGTTCGCCGTTCTGACCACGGGCCCTTGGGACGAGGTGGCTCCCTACGTCGGGTTCATGGGTTACACCCAGCCCTGGTACTCGGTGCGGGGCCTGGAGGCGCCGGTCGGCGGCGACATGGGTTACCTCACCTGCTTCCTGCGCGACGGCGACCGCGTGTTCCTCACCTACTCCACGACGGGCCGTGGCAACGAGCGGGTCAACGGGTCCCTCGGCCTGCTCGACATGACCCCCTACGGCCGCGGCGAGGCGTGGGAGGACAACCCCGAGGGTTGGCCCGAGGGAGGCAGCCCGTGCTGGTCCTGGCGTTCGGACAGGGACGGGAACGCCACCTGGGGACCGACCAGCCGCCCCGTACCGCAGTGGACCCGCCCCGGTGCGACCCCCGTGGACACCCTCGGCCGGCACGGCCCCCACCACTGACGCGTCTTCACCGACAGCATCAGCAAGGTGTGGTGCCGGGGCGCAAGCCGACGACGCACATCCAGGACAGAATCCGAGAGGGCAAGGTGAGCGCGCCCGCCCCCAGCCACTCAACAGAGCGCTGGTCGTGATCGGGGCTGATCGGCGGTGCGCGAGTCACGGCCGGGCACGTGGCCGGGCTCATGGCCGGGTGCGCACGCGCCAGGCACCGGCCCGCGCCACTCACACCGACAGCTTCACCAGCCACGGATGCCCAGGGTGCACCCGCTCCAGCCACTCGCTGAGGCGCTCCCGCCGCACCCGGCCCAGCAGCGGCAGCATGCCGTCGAAGTCCGCCTGGTCCTTGGACCGCGGCGCCTTCGCCTTGAACAGCAGCACCAACTCCGGCACCAGGTAGGGGATGCCGTCCGACGTCCGCTCGATGATCGCCTCGTACGGCAACCGCAGACTCTCGTCCCGCCGGCAGATCCACGTCCAACCCTCGTGCGGCTCGCGGAACACGTCGAACAGGAACTGACCGCTCACCGGATCCCGGAGCCAGGTCTGGTGCGTGGCCGCCAGTGCCGCAGCTCCCGCCCCCACCCAGACCCGTCCCGAACCCACCGCGTCCCACGCGTACTCGGGAAAGCGATCCCGAATCTCCGGGAATCCCGCCGCGGGCACCGCGATCTCCAGGTCACCGTGCGGCCGCGACTGCCCCCCTCGGAACAGATCCAGCGCCCACCCCGCCACGATGCACCAGGGTGTCCGGACCCCACCCAGCCGCTCCGCGACCTGTTCCGGCCGCCACGAGTCCGCCCACCGCGCTCCCAGTTCGTCCGCATCGAGTAGTGCGCCGCCGGGCGGCAGGGAGTCACTCATCGACATAACGTACTGGCCCAGCCGCCCCGACTGCTCGCCGGCCTGAGCGGCATCAGCGCTTCCACCGGGGCCCTGCTGTGCCAGGCGCCGCCGACCGCGAGGGGTGACTGGTCTGGTGGACGAAACGTTGCTGCTCCAGATTGACGACCCGCTCGTAGGAGCGTGGTGCAGTGCGGGCGGCAGTTGTTCGACGACTTCGGAGTGCTCGCCGACGAGCCGGAAGAACGGGGAGCCCCATCAAGAGGGTTCATCACGAGCACGTGCCAGCCCCTCCCCGGGCCGGTGGCACTACTCGGAATCGGTAGGGGCCGACGTGGCCGGTCGGGGAGAGCCAGATCTTGCGCCGTACGCCGCTCTTGGCGTGAACGTCCCATCACTGGCCGAACTCCTTGATTCAGGGAGTGCGTTCGGTGTCTGGTACGGGTCGTGTGATGCTGGCGCAGTGACCGATCAACGCGGTGTTGTCATCGTCCGCTGGCCAGATCAGGGCCCTTCCGGGGACCGGTTGGCCGAGTTGTTGGCGGCCTACCATCTGCGGACGGAGGCCGAGAAGGGCGAGGCCGTTGTCGATACGGACGGGTTGCCGGACCGCTACCGGGCAGAAATCCTGGACCCGCGGGCCGCGTTCGCCGACGATGTCGTGCTGATGGCTCTGAGCGGCGGCACAGCCGTGGGCTGCCTGGTGGTGACCGCCCCCGTCGGCGGGCGGTCGGAGATCAAAAGGCTCTGGACAGACCCGGCATTCCGGAGCCGGGGCATCGCGTCCGTCCTGGTCGGCACCGCGCTGGCGCATTCCGCGGAAAGCGGCGTCAGCACGGTACGGCTGTCGGTGTGGAAGTGGCGGGCAGGTGCCATCGCCCTGTACGAGCGGCTCGGATTCATCGTCGCCGAATCGTGGGAGGAACGGGAGCAGTTGGTGTGCATGGAGCGCACTGTGTCAGTGGTCCCACCCACCCGTTGATGGCCGCGACCAGCATGGTCGATTCGTATCGAACGGCGAGCTGACGTAGCTCGGAGCCCTGCGGAGGCTCGCCCAACAGAGGTCGACTCCCGCGCGGTTCAGCGCTCTTACTGATCTCTCAGGATGAGGACACGGCGTTGTCCGAGGGCGCGCGGCCAGTGCCGCGGCGCCCGCCGCGTCGCCTGTGAAAATCGCTGTCCGGTTGTCGGAGCACGGTGATAGACAGTCAGTGTGGCGAAAACTTTGGAGTTCCCCGTTCTGCTGCGGCTCATCGACGAACGGTCGGTCGCGTTCCGGGACGCGGTCGCTTCCGCGCCCAGCCTCGAGGTGCAGGTGCCGACGTGCCCCGAGTGGACGCTGATGGATCTGGTGCAGCACCTGGGCGAAGTGCACCGCCGCTGGGCCGCCACCGTCGCCGCAGGGCCTGCCGACGCTCCCCCGGCCGAGGCCGCTTCGACGGGTGCCCCGGGCGCGCCCCGGGAGCGGGAGGCCCTGCTGGCTTGGTCGGCCGAGTCCACGGAGCAACTGCTGAACGCACTGCGGGAGTCCGGCCCGGACCGCGGCTGCTGGACGTGGTGGGGCGGGTCGCAGTCGCCGCAGACCTGCGGTGCCGTCGCCCGGCACCAGGTCCAGGAGGTCGCGGTGCACACTTACGACGCCCTGGTCGCCCTGGGCGCCCCACAGCCGTTGCCGGACGAGGCGGCACTCGACGGTGTCGACGAGTTCCTGTCCACCTGCTGCGCGGGGCCGTACGCCTGGCCGCATGAGCCCTGTGCCGTGGACTACCACGCCGCCGAGGGCCGGTCCTGGCGCCTCTGGCTCTCCGCCGACGGCGTACGGACCACCCTTCTCCCCACGCCCGGCACGATGCCCGCCACCGCTGCCGGCGAGGACCCGGACGCGGCCGACGCCTGCCTCCGGGGCACGGCCAGTGAGCTGGTTCTGGCCCTGTACGGCCGTATTCCGGTGGACTCCCTGAAGGTCGACGGCGACCGACGTCTCTTCGACCTGCTCTTGGCCTGGGATCCGGATGAGTAGGACGTGACGATGCGCCACATCGTGCGCCCCGTGAGTACTGCCTCCCGCCAACGGCATCTGCCCGCCGTCGTCGCGTCCTGGCCGCTGATCGCGATCTCCGGCCAGGTTTCCCCGGATGCCTCGGGCCGGGCCGACTCGCTGGTCCAGGTCAGCGTGCTGGTGCACTCGGGTGTCGGGTCAAGGTCAAACGCCCTGGCCGTGCTCTCCGGGCCGTAGGCCGGTTTCCCCCTCTCAACCCGGCCGCATGTGCTTTGAAACCGCATCCGCCGGCAGACACCCTGCCGACCAAGATCGACGAACGCAAGAACACAGCTCAACTGCCAACCCGACAGGTACACACGGGGCGTCGACGTCTGCCCGGCCGGCCAGAAAAGACTTCTGCGCGCCGGGGCGTCGGCGGCGCGTTGGGCATTCCCGCGGCGTGAGCCTCAGTAGTGTTTTGTCCGCATAAAGACACACACTCGATCCCCAGCCCGCGTCAGGAAAGTGACCGACCGGTGAGGCGGCCCCCGCCGACTTCCGCCCGCGGGCGAGACCCTCGGGAAGGCGCTACATGAGTCCCAACGGCCGTGACCGCTCCTCGCGGCGTCCAATGCGGCAAAGGCTGCTGCAGGCGCTGACTGCGGCCCTCATCCTGGCAACCACTTCCGGTTGCGAAAACACATGGGAGGACTTCCCCCGCCTCGGAATGCCCACCCCGGTCACGGAAGAGGCGCCGCGGATCCTTTCCCTGTGGCAGGGCTCGTGGGCCGCGGCACTCGCCGTGGGCGCGTTGGTGTGGGGGCTGATCCTGTGGGCGGTCATCTTTCACCGGCGGACCAGGACCAAGGTCGAGGTTCCTCCACAGACCCGGTACAACATGCCCATCGAGGCGCTGTACACCGTGGTCCCGCTGATCATCGTCTCGGTGCTCTTCTACTTCACCGCCCGCGACGAGGCCGAGCTCCTCGACCTCTCACAAAAGCCCGCGCACACCATCGGCGTGGTCGGCTTCCAGTGGGGCTGGGGGTTCAACTACATCGAGAACGTGGACGGCAGAACCGGCACCGGCAACGCGAAAGCCGACCCGGACCTGGGAATCGTTCCGGACCGGTACAGCAGGGTCTTCCCCGCGGGCGCCGAGGGCGTCTACGACGTCGGCACCCCCGCCACCCGCAACCCGCAGAACGGCAACCCCGGCCCCACACTCTGGCTGCCCAGGGGTGAAAAGGTCCGCTTCGTCTTGTCCTCCCGTGACGTCATCCACTCCTTCTGGGTACTGCCGTTCCTCATGAAGCAGGATGTCTTCCCGGGCCACAACGTCAACGCCTTCGAGGTCACCCCCACTCGCGAGGGCACCTTCCGGGGAAAGTGCGCCGAACTCTGCGGCGTCGACCACGCCCGAATGCTGTTCAACGTCAAGGTCGTCTCCCCAGACCGCTACCAGCAGCACCTGAAGCAACTGGCCACGAAGGGGCAGACCGGCTTCATCCCGGCGGGCATCGAGATCACCGACCCGGCCAGAAACGCCGAGCCCCGCAAACTGTGAGTGGGCTGCGGTGGGTGGGGCGAGGTGTACGCCCGCCCCACCCACCACAAGAAGGGCACCACACCCAGACGCGCCACGAGCTGACGACAAGCTCAGGCGACGGTTCGAGGTGGGGAGTCAAGCTCGCAGCAGGGCGCGCAGTTCGTCGACCGTGTCCGTGGCGTCGAGCAGCCTGGCGCCATCTGGGAGCAGGATCAGACCGCCGGTGGAAACCCGAGCCGCGATCCGCGCCTGCTCCCAGTGGTGCGCGATAGAGGTTGGTTCAGTACTCCTGGCTCGGACGCCGGAGAGCGAGTACCCCGGCGGTGGGTTACGAAGGTTCACCGGCGGCGTGCGGCGAGGTTCACCTCAGCGACGTCCTGGCGCCCGCGTCGACGCTGGGACGGTGGCGGGCCAGCTGTATTCGAACTCGGGAAGCTCGAATCCCTGGTCGAAGTGGCAGATGCGGGACGCGGTACGGTGGCCTCCGTGGCGTTCGTAGAACGCGACCGCGCGGGTGTTGCCCTGCAGGACCTCCAGGTAGACGTCTTGGCCGGGGTGCGCGGTGGTGGACCAGGCCAGGGCATGCTCGAGAAGCCGACTGCCCAGCCCTCGCCCGGTGTCGCCGGGACGGGCATGCAGGTTGTCGAGCAGGACCCGGCCGTCCGCCTGCGGTTCCAGGTAGATGAAGCCGAGCAGCACGCCGGTTTCCACGACCAGGAACAGTGCCGCGCCCGGGACGGGATCGGCCAGCCGCGCCCGCCACACCTGTTGGCGTTCGGCCAGCAGCGGGCCGTCCAGGTACTGCGCTGGGAACAGGGTCGCGTAGGCCTTCCGCCAGCTGGCCGTATGCAGCTCGGCGACGGCATCGGCATCGGCCGCCACGGCGGTTGTGATCTCCACGGCCGCATTCTCGCGGCCGACGCGGCTGACGTCTAGGAACCGAGGCACCACACTCTCCCCCTGGAAGACGAAGTGCCCGGAACGCTTTGCGTCCCGGGCAGCTGCGTGGGTGGCGGCCGTGAAGTTCTTGGGAGAGTTGCGGGCCTCAGCCGTCTCAGACCGCGGCCGTCGGGTTCGCCGATTCGGCGGCGTGGCGGTATTCGGCGTTGATGCGCTGGGCTTCTTCGAGTTGGTCTTCGAGGATGATGATGCGGCAGGCGGCCTCGATGGGGGTGCCGTGGTCGACGAGTTCCCGGGCGCGGGCGGCGATGCGCAGCTGGTAGCGGGAGTAGCGGCGGTGTCCGCCTGCGGATCGGAGCGGGGTGATGAGGCGGGCTTCTCCGATGGCGCGGAGGAAGCCTTGCGTGGTGCCGAGCATTTCGGCGGCTCGGCCCATGGTGTAGGCGGGGTAGTCGTCGTCGTCGAGTCGGCCGTACGAGTCGTCTGCTGTCACTTGCACCTCTCTGTGGAACGCGTGGAGGGGCCTTGGTGCCGTGCGGCACCAAGGCCCCGAAGGAACTGCTACACCATCTGCCGGCCCTGATACTGCACCGGCCTTCTGTTTCCGCAGACCCGACCGAGATTCTGTCGGGCGTGCTGGGATCGCGGTTGCTTGACCGGAGACCACCTCACTATCGATGTCCTGCGGTACCCGGGTTCAAGGCTTCCGCCCGGGCGATCCTGATGGCGCCTGGCTCCTCCGTTCTTCCCTCGATGATCAACTGCTTGCCAAACGGGGTACTGCGTACTGCTGGTGATGCGAACTGCTGAGTGGCCCGTGACAGCGCCGCTCTTCGGCAGCCAGCCCCGTCGCCCGTCTTGCGTCTGCTCTGGCTTGGAACCCCACTGCCGAACTTCCCGGTGCGCGCGTCCGCAGCCGACGCCTTCACCGAGGTACTGCTCACTGACTTCACTGCGGATATCGCGAACTGCACTTGCGGGTACTACCGCCGCGTTAACCGCGGTCCTGCTACGGCGGCCCCTGATCACTGCGGGCCACCCGGTCCGGTCGTCAGCCCCGTCGCCGTCCTGCAACCGCTCTGGCTTCGGAACTCCACCACCGCACCGTCCTGCGAACTGCAACTTTCCTGTACTGCTGACCGGCAGTTCGTGTCTGCCAGGCCCTGCTGTCTCTCTGAGCTACGAGAGCAACCATAACCACACCACCACCCAATGTCTACTCCAGCCAACACAGATTTCCGCGCGCTCGACAGCGAGGAAATCGACCTCGAACGGCGATGGAGGACGACACCGGAAAGGCCGTCACAGGCCGCGCGCGATCCGGATGTCGCGACGGCGTCCTTGACCTCGTCCCCAAGACCGTGACGGCGCCGTGGGGAAGGTCGAGGAAGGGGGTCAGCGCCGCCCGGCCGGGCCGGTGGGGGTGTCGACGACTCCGTGCGGGGCGGGGCGGCGCGGCCTGGCAGGGTTCGTGCAGGTCGTCGAGAAGGTGCTCATATCAGCGTGAAGCCGCTGATCGCCGCCGCAGTATCCGGCACGGCTTCGGTCTGGGAGCACAACGCTGGGTTGCGGAGCGCACGTTCGCCCATCTGTACTGGCTTTGCCGCCTGGGGATCCGCCGAGACGTACGCGACGACGCCCACGAAGCCACGAAGCATTCCTCACCCTCGAATGCGCGCTCATCTGCCGGCCGCGACTGCACGCTCTGCCGAGCGAGGGCCGGCTAGGCCCCAGGCGCCCACGGCCGCAGTTTCTCCGGGTTGCGGACCGCCCAGATCCGGGTGACACGCCCGTCGGAGACTTCGAACGCGGCGACGGTCATGACGCCGCCGGCACGCCGGGCCACCAGGCCCGGCATACCGTTGACCGACCGTTCCAGGAGTTCGAGCCCCGGAGCCTTGTCGGCAATGGCGACCATGTACTGGGCGATGCGCGCGCCGCCCTCGACCGGGCGCAGGACGGTGCCGACCATGCCGCCGCCGTCGGCGGTCATCACGGCAGCCGGGTCGAGGAGACCGACAAGGGCCGCGATGTCCTTGGTTTGCCAGGCCTCTTTGACGTGTCGCACCACATCGGCCTGGCCGGTCACCGCCACCGGAGCGCGCGCGACGCTGACCCGTCGCCGGGCGGAGGCCGCCAGTTGCTTGCAGGCCGCAGGGGTCCGGCCGAGAACGCCGGCGATCTCGGCGAACGGGTACCGGAAGACGTCGTGCAGGACGAACGCCACCCGTTCGGCGGGCGTCATCGACTCCAGCACGACGAGGAAGGCCATGGCCACCGACTCGTCCAGGACGATCTGGTCGGCAGGGTCTGCAGGGCCGGTGGGGTCGGCGCCTCCCGCGTGGTCCCACTCGTTGCGGTCGGGCAGCGGCTCGGGCAGCCAGGCGCCGACATAGCGTTCACGGCGGGCACGCGCCGAGCCGAGCAGGTCCAGGCAGATGCGGCTGGTCACCGTTGTCAGCCAGGCGCCGGGAGACAGGATCTCCTCCTGCCGGCTTCGTGAGAGCCCGTACCAGCGTGCGTAGGCGTCCTGTACGGCGTCCTCGGCCTCGGTCACCGAACCGAGCAACCGGTAAGCGACATTGATCAGTTGGCGTCGCTCACCGGCTATGTCATCCGCGCTGGTCCCGACAGTCCCCATGCTTCCGGCCGCCCCCCTCGCCTTACCTTTCGCAGGCCCGCGTCGTCGGACTGGTGTGACCTTATCGATCTACTGCCCGAGGGCGGAAAAGGGGACTGTGGCATGGCCACCCAGGTGACGGATACGGCGAACGCACAGCGCAGCTCCTCGTTCCTGCAGATCGCGATCGCCCTGCAGACCCTGACCATCTTCCTTCAGGCGGTCTCCGCCGGACTGCTGCTGAACTCGTCCTACGGAGAGACGCTGCACAGCGTCGGAGCCCGAGTGATGTACGGGGCGTCCATGCTGTACTTGCTCGCGGCGGCGCTGGCGTGGAAACCCGGCGGCGGCTCGCCCCGGCCCGTCTGGCACGCGTCAGGCTTCCTCGTACTCGCCTCGGTCCAGGTCGTGCTCGGCATCGCGCACGTCCCGTCGGTCCATCTCCCCCTGGGCGTCTTGATGTTCGGTCTGAGTGTGCTGGCGCTGGCCCGGCGCTGACGTCCCATACGGGGCCCGCCGGGATCAAGAGGGCCGCTTCTCGTGAGCCGTCTGATCGTTGTCTGGGTGTGTCGTTGACCGCTGCTCAGTGAGCACGGATCGAGCCGTTGCTTCAATGCGTAGCCGACTCCCCCAGACCATCGCCGTTATGGATCAAAAAGCGGCCCTTGGGCACCAGCATGGAGGTTTTGGCCAACTGGTGACCGGCGGATGGATCGGATCGGGACTGCACAGAGCGAGAACCCATCCGTCCCGCTGGAACAAGGGGTGCTCAGCCCGTCTCGGGCCCGGGTTCATGTGCGTCGATGGCGAGCTGCACGCCGGTGACGAGGTCGGCGAGGTCGGCGTTCTCGACCTCGGATCCTTGAGTACGTAGCGGGTGATGGCCATGCCGAGAATGAGTGCGGTGATGAGGCGCAGCCAGGTCTGCGTGTCGATGCCCACTTCCGTCGCCGTCGTGGCTGGCTTGCACCGGGGCAGGTTGAACGGTACGGACCAGCGGTGTCCACCCTGCAGCCGGTGCATGTTGCACCTCAGATCGGAATCATCGACGAGATGTCGGGTCCGGTGCGCATGTTGTTACCGCCGTCGACTGCGATCGCCTCGCCGGTGATCCACCGTGCTTCCGGTCCGAGAAGGAAACGCACGAGATTGGCGACATCGGCCATCTCGCCGACCCCCGGCAGCGGAGTGTTCACGACGTAACTTTCGCGGACCGGGTCGTCGGCAGGTACCAGGGACTCCATCTTTTCACTCATCGTGAGCCCGGGCCTTACGGAGTTGAACCGCACGAGTC
Organism: Streptomyces sp. NPDC058678; assembly: GCF_042714835.1. Classification (NCBI taxonomy): domain Bacteria; kingdom Bacillati; phylum Actinomycetota; class Actinomycetes; order Kitasatosporales; family Streptomycetaceae; genus Streptomyces; species Streptomyces sp. NPDC058678. The sequence goes on from NZ_JBHXSG010000005.1 coordinate 156,979, forward strand.
GGCCTCCGTACTCGTCAGCCGCGTTGCGCAACAGCACGTCGACGGCAGCCTTGGCTGCCGTGTATGCCCCGAAGTAGCGACTCGTCTGGGAAGCGGCGCCGGAGGAGATTCCCACGAACGATCCGCCCCGACGCTCGATCATCAACGGCACGGTGAACTTCAGCAGATTGAACGTCCCGACCACATTGAGGTTCAGCACGGACGCGATGTCGGCGGCGCTGATCTCGTGCAGCAGTCGCATCTGCCCGCTGCCGCCGGCGTTGGCCACCGCTCCGGTGATGCCGTGACCGGCCTCGGCGGCCCTGGCCACGGCTTCACCCATAGCCCGTTCGTCGGTGACGTCGACTGCAATGGCGAGTACTCGGCCCGGGCCGGAGCAGGCGGAGTTCAGCTCGGCCGCGGTCGCTTCCAGGACGTCGGCACGACGGCCGCAAATCGTGACGGTGGCTCCGTCGTTGACCAAGCGACGGGCGATGGCTCGGCCGATGCCCGAGCCGCCGCCTGTGACGACGATCGACGAACCTTCAAGCGTGGGCTCCATCGCTGGATGGTACCGAAGCCCGACCTACACTGTCTCTAAATACATTACGCCGTCTCGCATAACGAGATCCTTGAGTGGCCGACAGGCCGATCTGCCGCGGCACTCCTCGCCAGCCGCGCGCCCGGCACGCTCTCTCGTTTCCAGCTGATGAGCAGGGCGACGTTGCGGCGAGTTGCGGTCGTTGCGAGGGCGGATTCAACCGGTCGACGCAACACCTTGCTCGATGAGGTGATTGTGGTTCGCGCAGCTCTGGGTGCAGGGCAGCGTGGTGCGGGTCAGACGGGCTGCGACAAGCCGGGCGGCAGCAGATGGCATGCCCAGAACCAAGACTTCGGTCCCCGTCAAAGCGTCGTCGCGCACGCGGAGGGAAAGAGGTCGGCCAGGACACCGCCTGCCGCACAGAGCTCCTCAAGGCTCCGCGGGGCAGCCAAGTCCCGCTCGAACCACTCACCCGCGTTCTGCGGGTGGATAGGCCGGCCTAAGGGCTGGTCGGCGGGGCGATGACCAACTCGGTGTCCGGATCGTGGTCGATCTGCGGAGGGCCGGCGACAATCATGGTGGCTCGTGCCCACGGCTGTTCTCGCAACATGAACGGCAGTTCCTCCAGCAGCCAGTTCGCCACGTGCTCCAGCTGCTCCGGGGAGTCACCGTCGCGGACAGCCAACAAGCGCTCTTGCTCATCGAGGTCGCCCTGCATCCACACCGAGGCGTCCAACCACCGGCCAAGCTCTTCGCGGATGATGCCGGTGCCCTCGACCCAGACGACGTCGGTACCGGCGGGGATGCTGATCGATCCGGGCCGGTCGTGGGTGATCCAGGCATCAGGGCGGAAGTCCACGGCCTCACCCCGGTGCAGGGGGTACAGGATGTTCTCGACGAGCACGGCGCCCCAGTCGAAGTAGGCGTGGTTCCAGGCGATGTCGTCGGTGTGCACGATGGCGGAGTGCGGTACCACCTTGCTGAGCCGCTCGGCCAGGGTCGTCTTGCCGGCGCCGCCCCGGCCGTCGATCGCGATCACCCGCGGACGTCCGGTGACGTCGGGTGATGCATCGCGCAGCTGCCGAACGGCGTCGAGCACAGTCACCACCCGCCAGCCAACGGCCTCGCTCTCACCCGGATGTAGATACATCGACAACCTGCCGTTGGAGTTGAGGACACCGCTCCGGCGTGCCCGGACAATCCGCTGAAGGGCTTACGGGTGGCGTCTTGGCTTGCAGTTCAACCACTGCGTGAGGTGAGACGGGCGAGTGACTCCGTGGCCCGGCAGCGCCATTCGAGAAGGCGGCTGGTGATCACGAAGTAGTGGACGCTGACTCAGCCCCGCTCTTTTTGCAGGATCTGGGGGTCTCATTCCGGTAGAGGTGGCGAACGCATCGGCGACGGAATGGCGCTCCAGAGCCATCAGCAGCACCGGTGAGGAGACGAGGATGGCCATCGGGACCGGTGATCTCACGACGGTGAGCTTCGTTCTCTCCTCGCATCGCATGTGCTCAGTGTGCTGCCCTGCATGTTGCTTGTCAGCCTGTCCTGCGGGGGTTGGTGCCTAAACGGCAAGCAGAGACGGGGAGCACTTTGGCAGGCACCGTGAACTCGCTCGCCTGGCGGCCGACTTCGCCACCAGGCGAACCGCGCTCGAGTTGCCCGGCCACCGCGCGGTCGCGGGCACCGGTGAGACGACTGCGCAGACCGGACACCGCGCGACGGACCGCTTCGTCGTGCGCGCCGTCCAGGAACTCCCGCGCACCGACATCCACCTCGGACCCCGCCCTGGGAGGTCCCGGATGCGGCCCGGACGTCCGCAACCTCGTGGAGTCCCTTCCCGGGCGGGCGTGACCTGCCACATCACGGCCGTCGAAGGATCAGACGCAGGTACACCCGGTATCCCTCGGCTGCATCCGGCCGGCTGTCGGCGCACTCGCGAATGTGGCCGGTGCCGTGGTCGACCGGAGCGTGTAGCGGCCACAATCAGCGCGCCCCGTGCCGCCGGTGACCGCACGGGGCGACATCTGTCGCTCACGGGGGTGGCGAGCAATGGGAGCACGCTGCTCCCGGACCACCCCGCTCTTCACTCGCTGATTTCAGAGCATGATGAGCAGACGGGTCTTCGGCTTGAGCTTCCTGTTCACCGAACGACTCTGTACGTACACCTCCAACTTGGGGTTGTTCCCCGCTTTCACGGAGACGGTCCCCTGGACATCCGTACCGAACAAGAGGCTGCGCGCCGCGTCGCCCGTATAGGCACGGTCGGTGTCCTTCTCGACCACGATGACTTCCTTGTTCTGCTGAACCTGAGCCCGGGCGCCCAGCTGGTAGTAACACGAGCCACGCTCGTACGTCACGCCCGGATGCGAATCGACGAAGGGGCGAATCTCGACCTCCTTGTCGACTTTCAGGAGCCGGTACCTGTCGGCCGGTATCGGTTCGAGGTGCGCCCGCACCTCGTCAACCGATATGTCCTGCCCGACGGCGAACAGGTTCTTCGTACCGCGCACCCCTTGCTCTCGCCCGCGGAGGAAGCTGGTGGCGGCAGCGCGCACGGTGCCGATCGCCTCCTCGACGCCCTTCTGGGAATCCGCATCCCAGATGGCGATGTTGCCGGCCGGGAAACCGTAGTTCTGGGCGGTCCGCTTGGCCAGGGAGTTCGGAACGAGGATCGCGGAAGTCCAGTGCCCCGGAAGCCCACTCATCTTCGCCGTGATCTTGTCGAGCCAGGGGCCGAGAATGGCCATGTCGCCGTCGTGCCGCCTGTCGCCGCCGGAGGCGTTCTCCTCGCCGTCCGTCACGACGATCTGGAGGAAGCTGTGCTCGCCGTATTCCTCCCAAATATGGCCCAGGTCGTCCAGGGACTTCAGAGAAGCCTCGATGAGGGCGGTAGCCCCATTGTTGACCTGGTAAAGCCCCCGCATGGACGGCAGATGCTTCACGTCCATGTCCCAGACCAGGTTCTCCACCTTGTGGTCGAAGGAGTAGAGGCTGATCCTGGTCTCGTGGCCGAGGCTGTCCGACTCGGCCTTCAACCCCGCCACGAACTCGTCCACAACGCGGATGAGTTGACTCTGGTGCGGTCGCATCGAACCCGAACAGTCCACTACCAGCGCGACGTGATTCACCTTGTGCTGGATCTTGTTTGCGGACACGCTTCTGCTCCCCCTCCGAGGCTCCCCGAGTGATGTCTTCACTCTATGGCGAGGCACTGACAACGACGTCTGACGCTGCATCACCCGCCTGCATCGGATCACGGCTGGGCCGCGAGGCGACTCTCCGCAGTTCGAGTCGGTTCGACACCAGCACCTGGGAGGAGCGCCGCACGAAGCTGTAGCTACGCCCGCGACGCCTACGAGCTGCCCTCCAAATCCGACCCGGCAACCGAGGCCCAACGGATCTGGGCGACGCTCTACGACTACTATTCGCAGATCGCAGCCGCCTTGGCTGTCTTCCCCCAGGGCCTGCCGCCCGCTTGGCGCGATGACCTGTTCACCAGCCCTCACTCCCCCGCCGCCCGCCGGACGGCCCTGGAGCCCCCGGACCGGAGACCGCGCCGTACGAATCGCTGGACTCGGAGTACTGCCCGGCCCGCATCGAAGTCCAGGGCCAATGCCGCTACCACCGGGGCCTCTTCGCCGGCATGGCTCCACGCCGCTCCCGAAGCGGGCGAACCACATCCCCACCCCACCAACAGGAGTCTCGCCTCGTGAGACAGGCGAACTGCGAAGAACAAGGCTTCGCTCTCGGGATCACGGCCGAGGCGGACACTCCAGGATCCGGCCGTCGACGGTCCCAATGAGCAAGTGTCCTTGGGGCGCCACAGCGAGGGACAGTGCGGTGGTCGGTGCCCCGTCGACCTCGAGCTCGGTGTGCCATCGCACCGAGCCGTCGACGGCGTCCAGTGCTGTCAGGGCGCCGGAGTTGTAGGCCACGTAGACGGTGTCCCCGTCGGTGTCGAGGGCGGTGGCGGGATGATCGGTGCGGTGCTGCCACTGCACCGAGCCGTTCAGGGATCGCCGCACAATGTAGGCGCCACCGGGTTGGAGCCCGTGGCCGTGGTGGACGGCGCCGGCATAGACCAAGGACTGCCCGATTTCGACCGCGGGACCCCCGAAATGATGCTCTGCCGGTACCCAGGAGTGCGGGAAGAGCCGCCGCAATGTCCCGTCGGCGCCCAGGGCAGTGACCCACTTGTCCCTGTGCGGCTCGTCCGGGTCAGTGCCTACCAGGACGTACGGGCGGCTCGCCCGACGGACGGCGAACGGGTGATTGAACAGGTCGAAGTGGCCGACCTCCGGACCGTTCACCGGACCGTCGAGGTCGAACATCATCAGCCGTTCGGGATGCTTGCGGCGGCGGTCCAACGGCCTCAGGATCGTCCTCTGGCCGCTTGCGACGAGAACCGTGAACACGCCCGGGCTCAGAGTCTCCAGCACCTGCCCTGTGTCGACGGCGATCCGGGCGACTCGGGGTGCGGACGTCTCCCAGCGCCTTCCCTTGCGGCGACTGCGGCGTTCGGCGTTGGTCCAGACCGATGTGCCGTCGGAGGCCAGAACCAGCTGTCGGCCGCCTTCTTCGTCCTCGACCGCCCATTGCAGGTCTCCTGATGGCAGCCACGACTCCGCCAGGACCCTGTCCAGAGCGGCCAGCACGCGGCCGTCCTCCGTACCTTCGACAGCCCACACACGCCGGCGTACGGACCACTGTCGACCGGCCGAGTCTGCGAGGTCCGCGAGGATTCGGCGGGCTTCTGCGCTGTGGTCCGGCTGGAATACCGGTTCCGCGGGGGCGGCCAGCTCCTCGGCACCGATCGCCCCCTGCCCGACGGCGCTCCAGTCCGAGCGAGCCACAACGACCGCATGACCCTGCTCGTGTGCCTGTGGGTTCTCCCAGTCGTCACACGGCGCCAAGACCAGACGAAGTGCCGTCTTGCTGCGCCATTCCACGCCGAGCACCTCCCGCGGGTACTGCAGGGCGGACACCACGTCGCCGGAGTCCAGGTGGATCAGCAGCAGCTCACCTTCGAACGAGTAGCCGCCGTCGTAGCGCCCCGTACCAACAGCCAACAGGGGAAGAACGGGGTGGAAGGCAAGAGATCGAACGGGGTACCAAGACCGCACCAGGCGCCGACACCGCAGCCCGTCCTGCTCATAGACACCGATCCGGTGCCCCGTCCACCGGGAGTCCGCGGTCCCACTGCCACTCCACTGGACATGTCCGAGGTCCCCACCTACGGCAACCGTCCTCGAGCGCTCGTCAACGACGGCCAGAGCGGGCTCTCCGATCTCGGCGAATGGGCCGTCACCGAGCACGCGTCGGACTATCGGCACGAGGGTCATACAGGGTTCCTCCCAGGGCGGCACATGAGCTGCCGCCGTCCCGGGACGGCATGGCGGCAGCTCATGCTCCAGTCGGGCAGCGGGGCGCACCAATGGATTTCATCAGGGCAAAGAGCTGACCGTACAGTCCATGCCCATCTGGGTGAACGTGCCGAGCTGACGGCATTGCAACCCCCCTGCCTCGCGCGACACCAAAATCGCGAAGAACACCTGCACGGCCACCTCCTTCCCCGACCGTCGGCGACGGTCTCGCCCACCCCTGGACCCACGCCGCCCGCGAACAGAAGCCCGCCTGTGAAGAGTCCCTCGCCGACCTTTACCGCCTGCAGGCCGTACTCCTGGAGGTGGCCGTAACCCGGAAAGGATTAGTACGTGACAAGGCCCGTACCGGTGCCGTCGCCACGCGGCTGTCGTGCCGCCACCCTGCACCTGATCATCGACCCGGCGAGCATGCGCGCCGCCGGCAGTCCGGCCTCGGGCCCATCCGCGACTGCGGCCGTGCGCTGCTGGACACGCTCGTGGCACTCCCGCCCGGCTTCCCGTAATCACTCTCATTCGCGCACCACGTCGTAAGAAGAAGACCTACGAAGGTCTCGATGCGGGGATCAGGCGTGCGCGGGGGGAGCAGGATCCTCACGCACTTGCAAGGCCGAGGCCGACGCGAAAGGCATGATCACCTGGGATGTGAGCGTGGACTCCACCATCGTGCGGGCCCAGCAACACGCGGCAGGGGCGCGCGAAAAGGGGACCTGCAGCAGGACAAAACCGGCGGAGTCGCAGTCGAGCCGGCAGACCACGGACTCGGGCGCTCACGTGGTGGACTGACCACAGAGGTGCACCTGGCGGTCGAGCATGCACAGGAGCCACTGGTCACCGCCTGCCAGCGGCACGACAGCCCCGAGTCCCAGCCGGTCCTGGAGCGCATCCGGGTGCTCCGCGTAGGCGTCGGCAGGCCGCGCCACCGACCGGACCGGGTGCGTGCGGACAAGGCCTATGGGTCCCAAGCCAACCGCGACTACCTGCGCCGTCGTGGGAGCCGCTGCACGATCCCGAAGAAGCCCGACCAGAAGACCGGTGCGCTCAGCGGCATGATCTCCGGCCGGACGGGCCGCCGTTGGGTGGGCGACGACGAGGCGCACAGTGCGCCGGTCGCGGCCGGCGCCGATGAGGAAGCCCGTCAGCAAGCCGATGAGAGGAGGTCGATGCCGGCGTGCGGCTGTTGGCCTAATAGACGGTGGACCAGGCTTGTGTGGTGTGGTGGATCCAGCGCTGGATGGTGGCGTTGATGCTGTCGGGCAGGGCGCTGAGCTGCTCGATGGCTTCCCGGTCCTCGAGTTGGGGTGGGACGCCCGCCGTGGTCAGGGCGGCATGCAGGTCCAGGCGCCTCCGGTCGCGCGGGCCGACCGCGATGTCGAGACGCTGGGCAGGATTCGGGGGCGGCAGCAGGTAGTCGCCTCCCGTGGACTGCAAAGCCGGCTCCCACGGGGTATCGGGCTGGTCACAGGCGTAGGGATCGACGTAGGCCTGCGCCGCGGCGGAATCGAACACTGTGGCGGTCAAGAGGATCTCCTCGCGTGAGGGGTATGCGGTTCTGCATGCCAGGAGTCCGTCCGTGCACAGTCCGGTTGCAGGACGGGCCTCACATCACGCGGAAGGCCGCATCGGCAGCTCATCCGCCCGTCACATCAGCCCTCCGCACCCGGCTCCTGGTCACAAGGCGCACCAGGACGACGAATCCCAGCGCGCGCCAAGGCCGAAGACCTCGGCCTCCCGTCTGGCCTCTCCCGACGAGTTCGCCGTACTCATGGCCGACTTCCTCAACTGGCCACGCCAGAGGGAGTGTTTGAGCTCACAGCGGATGTCGGGAGGGTGCAAGGAACAACCGGGGTTGGTTGTCCGTTCACCTATACGTGGCTGCGGAGGGGACAGTGTCCCCGGGCCTCACCCCCGCCCGTGGGGAAGATCGTTCGGCTGAAGCCCCACGGAGCCTTTCGCCGCGAGGCGACCGCCCTCCGCAGGTCACCACGTGCGGCCCCGGCTGGCCTCCCCCGTCCAGCCGGGGCTTCTCGTGCGGCTCCAGCGCTCTACCCGTGTCGCCCTTGCTGCCGTGGCACGCCGCGGAGACGGCGACCAGGGCACGGGAATCACCGAGACCGTTGGCGTACGCCTCGCGGCGGGCGAAGGTTTACTGGGAGGCGCCGAACTCCCGCCCTTCGGCCGGCGGGATCATGTGGTCGAGGCCGAGGGCAACGGCGGTTCCGAGCTGTCGGGCGTCGTAGTAAGACCACCATGTGCAGCCCTCCAGCTTGCGAACCGCGTGCAGGTGCACGCGGCACGCAACCGGCTCTCAAACGGCGCGGATGCTCTCTTGCTTGCAGGAGCTGAAGGCGCCCGCGCACAAGGCGGCGCTGCTCCTTACCCGTTCGTCGGCTCGGCTGCTGCGGCTCCGAATGCTTCTGCCGTGCCGCCTTCGGCCTGCTCGGACGAGGGGGTGTCGACGAAGCTGTAGGGCGGCAACGGGCCGTGGACACGCAGCTCAAGGTGCGGGTGCTCCTGGCGGAGTCCGTCGACCGCGGCCAGGAACTGCTCCGCTGAACCACGGTCCACCAGGAAGGAGAGGTTGGCCAGCCAGCCGGTGCTCTGCGGCCCGACGCTGACTGCCTCGGCCGTCGGCGCCAGCGCCTGCTGAAGCAGCTCCGCGTCAGTCGCCTCGCGCGCCTGGACGGCAGCAGCGACCATCTCCCCCAGGCGGACCTTCTGCTCCTGCGACCCGCCGCCGGCCTCCCGGTTCGCCTCCGCCTGGGACCGGATCTCGTCGTTGTCCGCCATCACCAGGTGCAGCACGGCCTCCTCATTGTGGTTGGCCTTGAGGTTGTACTCCGCCGTGCCCTCCAGCGCGCGCAGCCGCTCCAGGAAGTGCTCCGCACGTTCGGCGAGCACCGTGGTCACGGTGTCGTCGTCGGGGGAAGCGCTGCCGAACCGCATCGGCAGGACCACGCCATCCGCTCCGGCCGCATCCAGTACCCGCTGATGGGCGAGCAGGTCACGCCGCTTGGGCCGCAGTTCCTCAGGGGCTTCGCTGACGATCGCGGCCAGCTCGCCCTGAGGCAGAACGCGCACCAGCCGCGGAGGGTCGCCGATGCCGTCCAGGTCCTGCGGGAGAGAGGAGTACGAGGCGCGGATGATCCCGTAGACGTAGGTGCTCATCGCCCCTGCTCCCTTCTGCGCGCGGCGGGCCGTGCACCCTGTCGTTCCTTGCCCTCTTCGCGGGCCTGCTGGAAGGCATCGGAAATTGTCTCCGCGGCGCCGGACAGGGCCCCCTTGGTCTTGCCGCGGGCGCCGGACTCAGTGATTTTGCCCGTGAGCTCCGTGAGCCCGGCCGGCTTGCGCGGCCCCGCCTCCAGATCGAGACGGTTGCACGCCTCGGCGAAGCGCAGGTACGTGTCGACGCTGGCGACCACGATCCGGATGTCGATCTTGAGTATCTCGATGCCGACGAGGGAGACCCGCACGAACGCGTCAATCACGAGCCCGCGGTCGAGAATGAGCTCCAGAACGTCGTAGAGGCCACTGGATCCTCCTCCGCCGCCGCCCTGCTGTGTCGCCACAGTCATCACACCAGCCCCTTGCCATCTGTGTCTGCGTGGTCCCGTCGGCGCTGCCTCACCGCGACGCGGGCTTCCAGGGGCGAGTAGCCCCTGCCACCCACGGTCAAACGCATGTACGAGTCTGCGGCGAGGTGGGTCTTCGGCGGACGCCGTCTCTGCTGCGGCACAGGCGGAAAGCTGACCAGCGACTTCAACCGGGCATGGCTGGAATAGACGCAGCCTCGCGTCGGCGTTCGGCAGGGGCGCGGTTGCAAGCCTTGGTGTGATGTCGTGGAAACCGCCGTCGTTTGGGTGGTAATCGCCCGTTGTGCTGGGTGGCCGTCTGTTCGGCGGTGATGATCGTTGCCGTCGGCACAGTCGGAAGTGTTCAGGACGGCGCGGTCTCCCCGTAGGGGTGTGTGTGAGCGGCTGACAGCAACCGGTCACGCTCCGGTTGCGCGATGCGACGGCTACCAGGTGCTACGTGATCAACCGGCTGAGGTGATTGCTGCCATCTGCCGGCAGGCAAACCCCAGCGATCAAAGCTGGCCGGCCAGACACCCGGGGTTCATCGGCGAGGACCAGTCCGTACTGAGCGGACAAAGGGCTGGCTGCGCGCTTCAACCCGGCCGGCTCCTCGTGGATCAACCGGGTCGAGCGGTGGTTCGGCTACCCGGCACACCAGATGGTCCGCGGTGGCGCACAAGAACATGCAGGCCCTGGCGATCGACATCCGGTCATGGGCCAAGGGTGTTTCACCAGGTCAAGCCTGTGCGAAACAGGCAGGCGCCGCGCCGCGGATTCCCACCGGCCGCGGCTCTGTCCCGGCCGCCCTTGCCGGCTCTTCGTCGGCCCGTCGGCTGGCAACTCGCCCTGAGCCGCCTCCGTTCGCCGCCACGGGGGATGGCTTCAGTCGCGCACCGTAGGCCGAGATGACAGGAAGGAGCCCACCGCAGTGTGGACGAGCCAGCCCGCCACCGCGCCGACTCCGTACCAGAGGAGGTCGGGTGGATTGAAGGTGGAACCGAGCACGAGGCGTGCGACAGAGCTGCGCTCGGAGAGCTCCGCCGGCACCTCGGTGAGCTGAACGAACTCGACCACCCAACTGACCGCCAGCGCGCTGCCGGCGGCCGTCGCAGGCGCCACCCGCGGCAGCATCAGAACGACAAGAGTATGAATCAGGACGGTGTACAGCGCGTCGCCGCCGTACTTCGCCACGCCCCCTTCCGTCACTGACCTGAGCCCCAGGCCCGCACCAGCGGTCACCACCGCGGCCCCGGCCGCTGCCAGACGGATCCGTAGTGGGTCGGCGGCGGCGCCGACGCCACGGTCACCAGTTCCGCGGATGAGAGTCACAAGGTCATACTGCCGGATGCCCGGTGGACGGCGGGAGCGGTCCGCTGTGGCCCCACCACATCCTCAATCGCCGCAACCGGCGCCGCTCGAAGGCGCAGACCCGCTCCCTCCGGTGGCGCGAGCGCCGCACGACTTGACCGGTTGCCGACCAACGTGGCTTGGCGCGCGGGCGGGGCCGGGAGGGGGCCGCGGCCTGGTCACCGGCGTCGCGGGCGACCAGTCCCACTTCAACGCACCCGGCGCCGTGAATTCGGGGACCGCCGGAAGATCGACTCCGGCCCCGTCCGATCCGGGTGAGCCATCGTGGGACCCGACGTCCGGGGCTGTGGGGGCGGAGCTCAGATCCAGGTTTCGAGCCACATGCGGGTGTGCCGGCTGGAACGCGGAATCGTCATGTCCGTATAGATCGGGAAGAACCGCCACATCGTCGATGAGCACCATCGTCTCGGCGACCAGTGCCATTGCCCTCTCCCCCGCCGACATCGCCCGCAGGTGGCACGCCGCTTCACGGCAGGCCGGACAAAGGCGGTGAGGTCAGAGTGAGCGCCGGCTTCTACTGAGGGCGACGTCCGCTGCCGTGCCCGCCTGGGTCTTCGGGCAGGGCGATGCGCGCGGTGATGCGTTTGCCGACCGGCTCTCGCTGGACTTCGAAGCCCTGGGCGACGGCCATGACGATCTCCAGGCCGTGCTGCCCGACCCTGCCCGCATCAGCGGCCCGGGCCACCGGCAGGACCGGGTCGCTGTCCCACACGACCACTTCCACCACGGCGCCAGAAATGCGCAGTTCCATCAGCACCGGCCCGGCAGCGTACTTGCGCGCGTTGGTGACCAGTTCGCTGACCACCAGCTGGGTCAGGTCTATCGCGCGCGCCGACACCGGGATGCCGTGCTCGGCCTGGACGCGGGTGAGGAAGTCAGCCGCGCGGTGGCGGGCCTCAGCAATGATGTGCCCATCACCGTCCAGGGCGACGGTGTCCTGTATCGGATGGGCACCAGGTACCACGCTGCCCTCACCATCGGAGATTGATTCCGCCGGGTCCACCTTTGTTCCCCCGTTCACACGTCCGCGCGTACCCGGCACCATGCCTCCCATGCCCCTTGAGCTCCAGCTAAAGTACCGAACGATTGTTCGCCGTACCATCGGGGCAGGCTGTCGGCGCACATACCGTCGGGGCCTGAGCCCCCCATCAGCGAGCCAGTCGAGGAAACGGTGACAGACACCCACGGAGCAGCCCGGTCCGGCCAGTTGACGGTCGACCACACCGCCGTCGACGACATCCGGGTGATCACTCTGCGCGGCGAGATCGACCACACCGTCAAGAACGTGCTCAGCACGGCCCTTCTGCCTGACGGCGGCGCGACGCCGCAGCGGACCGTGCTGGACCTCAGCGGCGTGACCTTCATGGACTCCAGCGGCATCAACGTCCTCGTCGCCGCCCACCAGGCGGTGAGTGACGCTCAGGGATGGCTGCGTATTGCCGGTGCCCAGGGATCGGTGCTGCGGGTCCTTCACCTCGTCGGCCTGGATGAGGTCATCCCCTGCCATCCCGGCGTCGAGCAGGCACTGACCGTCTGACCCACTTCACGCCCCAGAGTGTCGGCGGCCCAGCTCTGCAGCGCCGGCTGCCCGGTGATCCCCGCGCGCCCAGGCTCCCGCCCGGGTGAACACCGCTGCACGCCCGCGGCCAGTTGTCTGTCCCACAGGCTCCGGCAGCAGCTGGAACAGGGGGCGCGCTCGGCCGAACCGGGACCCCTTGGCGACGCGTGGTCAGGGGCACCATGACCCGGCCGCGTCACAGGCCCAGGAAGGCTGAGCGCGCCAACCGGAGACCGATTGGCACACATGCCGTTGACGGTGGTGAGGACTCAGGAGGGGCCGCTGTGGCTCATCGCTGCGGGCCTGGTCTGGTTTCGGCCGATCGGCGACGATTCCCGTGCCAGTCCAGTATCAGGACCGTGGCGTCGTCCTTGAGGTTGCCATGGCAGGCATCGAGCACCGCGGCGGTCAGGCTTCGGACGGCTTCTCTTGGATGCAGCGCGCTGGTGTCGTGAACGACCGAGGCCAGGTCGACGGCTGCGGCGCCGCGCTCCTGCATTCCGTCGGTGAGCAGGATCAGGCGGTCTCCGGGACGCAGTTGCAGTTCCTGTACGCGGTAGGAGGCGGGTGCCGCCACACCGAACGGAAGGTCGACGGCAAGTTTGACCTCTTCGACGGCGCCGTCACGCAGCCGCAGTGGCCAGGGATGGCCGGCGTTGACCAGTTCACAGAGGCCTGTTTCGAGGTCGACGCACATCAACTGTCCGGTGGCGAGGCCGCGGCCGTGGCTCAGCAAGGCCTGGTGGGCGTGGCGGGCTTGCTTGAGGGCGTCACAGCCACTGCGGCGTGCCCGCCGCAGTGCGCCGACCAGCAAAGTGGCCAGTAGAGCGGAGTTCGTGTCGTGGCCCATGGCGTCGGTGATGGACAGGTGCAGGGTGTCGCGATCGAGTGTGAAGTCGTAGGTGTCGCCACCGATGTCGTCAGCTGGAATCAGCCCGGCGGCGAGGGTGAACTGGGCCGCCTCGCAGCAGGGGGCCGAGGGAAGCAGCTGGTGCTGGATCTCCGCGGCCAGGCTGGTCTCGGTGGTGCGCCGGCCCAGGTGGTACAGATCGGTGAAGCGGCGGTCCGTGACGATGATGTAGGCCAGCGCGTGTGCCGCGTCGCGGACCTGCCGGAGGGCGGTGTCGTCGGCGGACTGCAGGGTCACCTCCAGGAGGCCGATGCAGTCGCCGCGGTTGGTGACCGGCGTGATGACGCACCGTCCGCCCTGGCCGTCCGGTTCCACATGCTGGCGCTGGCTCTGCAGGACACTGTCGTAGACGCTGCCCTGCAGGTCGATCGGCCCGGCATGGTCCGCGACATCACCGTCGGCCGCGGCCAGTCGTACCAGCCGCTCACCGATGAGGTCGACGAACAGGAAGGACACCCCCTCCGCACCGAATCGCTTTTGCAGGTCGTGCGCCACCACATCGACAGACTCACCGGGCGGCGCCGCCTCCGCAGCGGCCAGCAACTCACCCAGTTCGAGATCTCCACCCTCCACGACAACCTCCCATCGGTTGCCGCACCTTCTTCCCCGAGTCTCCGCAACATCACCTGACGTGCCCGACTTGCCTGGTCAGGACAGCGGGCCAGGTCGGTGCGGAGAGGTCCCGGGCCGTCAGGCGAATCCACGGGGTCGTGGTGCTGTGTCACTCTCGGTGGACGTCATCTCGATACCGCGCCAGGTCCCCGCCCACCGGTGCAGGACGAGGACGAAGCGGTGGCGCCTGCCTGCGCCTGGAGCTCGGTCAGGGCGTCGGCTGTCGCACTACGGCGCCCCCGTCCCAGGGAGCCAACCCGGTGATGACTCGCCCTCCCCAGTGGCGTGTGCTCCGTTCACGCGGTCGGGGGCACGCGTCAGCATCACCGCTGTCTGCCAGCGAAGGGAGGCGATCGCCTCGGCCAGATGGTCACGCAGGCACGCACCCGCATCGAACCCGGCTGCCGCCGCAGTCGAGCCCGGCCCGTCGAAGTCGCCCGGACCACCCGTCTCTGCATCTCTCAAGCGAACCGGTCCGCAACGGCAAGTACCACAGCAGCCGCAACAATCACCGCTGAACAGGCGACCATCACGGCCCGGCTCCACCCGCCGTCACGCTCGACGTCGGCGCCCGGGTCATCCCGCTCGGGCCGGCAGCCGGTAAGACCGAGCGGTGCCGCATACGGCGCAGCGTCGTCCACACGAGGATTCATGCTCCTACCAACGCGTGATCAAGACTTTCGACACAGGACAACCGCCGTCACCACCCTTTCAGCCCAGCCCGCCGCCCCTGGGGGTGATGCCTTTCACCCGCCTGTTGCGACGGGCCCAACAGCGAGGCAGCAGGCCACCAGAGGATTGGCGTCCCAGTCGGTCGTAGCCCGTACGGGCGCGAACGGCTCAAGCCTCCCGGCGATCTTGCCCGGCGTCCCAGAGGATGGTCCTCCGTGGCCCGGCCGCGGGAATGGCCGATGGGCAGCTGTTTCCCCCTGCGCGGCTGGCTGGACCGGCCGTCTGACCCCCAGGAGCACACCGATGACAGTGATGACGGACGCCCTCGTACCGGCGTTGGAGGATGCTCGCGAGGCGCATGAGGCGGTCGTCGCCCGTTTCAGGGCGGATATGACCATCATGCCGCCCGGCCCGTACCGGCAGATGCTCGAAAGCCAGGTGGCCGACGTCCAGGACCAGCTTGCGCGAATCGAGCACCAGGTGCGCGCGCTGCGGCCCCGCGGCGGACTTGTCGGGGACAGCGTCGAGATCGCGCGGCTCATCACGCGTGGCGCCGTACGGACCGTCATGCTGCCGCTGACCGTCGGATCCACGTTCGTGACGGACATGCTGCGCGGCGGGCGTCCTGCCGACGAGCAGCGGCTGCTGAGCAACGCCCAAGACGAGTACGCGGTCACTGCCCGGGCGCTGGCGGCCTGCCGGGCCGGCCAGAGCATCGCGGAAGCGATCCATGACCAGGCCACCGCCGACCTCCTCGCCGCGCTGCGCCGCGAGGACGAGGAGCTACTCGAAAGGCTGGAGGACAGCGTCGCCTATCACGCACGGGCCGTGGCGGCCGCGTCCAACGGCTTCGTCCGCGAGAGCGGCGGCATGGCCGACACGGCCGCCCGCACACTGCGAACGGCCGCCGACCGGGTGAAGGACGTCGCCCAGAGCGGCGGACGGCGGGTCAGGGAGGCGGCCGAGGGCGTGGTGCGGGAGATGCCCGAGCCGACCCGCGTGGCCGAAGGAGTCCGGGGTGCGGTGGCCCGGGAGGAGGAGCTGCCGATCGCCCGCTTCAGCCAGCTCAGCGTCGACGAGATCAAGCAGCAACTGCGCCCGCTGTCCCCGTCGGACCTGACGGTGATCGAGGAATACGAACGCACCCACTCAGGCCGGCCCCCGGTCCTGGACGCCATCGAGCACCTGCGCAGCAGTGAACGCCGCCCGGTGACGACATCCTGAACCCGGCCAAGATCACCGCCCAGCGGCAGAACGTCCCCTCCACGCTCGCCCACCCGGGCCTGGACTACGGACGAAGCCACCGCCGGCGCCGTGTGGTTTTCTCCACCGCCGAAACACGCACCGGCGGACGCCTTCCGCTGGGCGGCTGATCGCACGGCAGCGCGGCGCGCTCCTCCCGGTCTGCCATCTCGACGTTGATGTCCTCGCGCATGACGCCGGGGACATCAACATCGATCCCGTAGGCGTCGTCGGTCTCGGAGACGTCGGCCGGGGAGCGACTGGTGTCCACCGACCCGGTGGACATCCTCGATGCGGTGCTGGAAACGGCGGCGATCGTGCCGGCGATCGTCGCGCCCACCCTGTTCGTGAGTGAAGGCACCGGTTCGGGGAGCCGTGGACGGCGACCGCGGCTGCCGCCGCGGAGGCAATGCTCCTCCTCCGCGAGCGCTCGGCGCGCTGTCCGCTCCTCGACCTCCAGCTCGTCGCTCACCCCTCTTTGCGAGCGGCCTGGCTTACCACCGCCTGGGCACTTGCGCACGCGGAGCGCCGCGGACGGCCGAGCGAGCACGCCCGTCGTCGACGCGATCGACGAGTAGACCGAGGCATGGCGCCGGCCCGAGGCTACGGATGGGCGTCTCAAGGGCGCGGCGGGAAGGCCGGTGAGCCGGTAGGAACGGGTCGGGCTCGCCGCGCCGCACCGCACGAACAGGGCGAGGCGGACAACTCCCTGGCGAGCTTCCGGTCAGTCGAAGGCCACGACGAGTCGAACGGCGTCCTCGCCGAAGCGGTCAGCCATAGCCTTCATCACGGCAAACACGTGCGGCCAGTGAGACCTGGGACCCAGGATGGAACCAGCGGTCAACGACTCGTACCGACACAGCAGGTCTCCGCTGATCCACTCGCCCCAGTAGTCGCTGCGTTCGAGTTCCTGCGGTCGTGGCCCCACCGTGGCAATCACCTCCGGGGACCATTCAGCCGGAACCAGTTGCTGGTGCAGAGTTGCGGGCGTTGCCTCGTACGACCAAGTGAGTCGGCCCACGTAGTGCTCTGGAGCACTTGCGGGATCCAGTGCCGCGATCTCAGCCCAAGTGACCCAGGTGGCACCTGACAGGTGGCCGTCTGCCACCGAGGGCTGCAGTCGCTCGCGTAGTCCGTTCGACACGTCGTCGGGTAAGCCACGTCCCGCGGCCAGGGGCCGGTAACCCGCGTAGTTACGCACCCCGAAGAGGCATCCGAAGGATGCGTAGTCGGTCTCGTCGTACAGGGGCCAGAGATCCATTGCGCAGATCCATGCTTCGCCCTCGTAGTAGTCCGTGCCGACGCCGGGGTGGCGGAACTCGATGCCGCCGTCGATATCCGTACTCACGGTGCCTGACGCTACAACGCGTCGGAGCCAGGGGCTTCTGCATTATGGGAGCACGCTTGTTGGCCGATCTCCTGGCGCAGGAAGCCGGCGAAGCCCCGCGTCGGCTTCGGAGCGGCCTGTTCTGTAAATCCTGGTCGCCCAGTGGGTAGGTTCGGGCCATGACTGGTGACTGGCGGACGGACCGGATCGGATCGGCTCTGCGGGGCGAGAATCCGACAGTGCTGCGGCGACTTCAGTCGGGGTTTGCGGTGATCGGCGACGTGCAGTTCCTGCCGGGCTACTCGGTTCTCCTCGTGGATGAGCTGAATGTCCAACGGCTGTCTGACCTGCCGAGGGCCAAGAGGCTGTCTTTTCTGTCCGACATGGAGCAACTCGGAGAAGCGGTTGAGCGGGCCTGTCGGCGGCTGCACCCCGGTTTCCGCCGGGTCAATCTGGAGATTCTGGGAAACACGGACCCGTTCTTGCATGCCCATGTCTGGCCGCGGTTCGAATGGGAGGCGGCCGAGCTGATGAGCAGACCGGTGTGGCTGTATCCGGGTGAGCGATGGAGTGACGAGCGGTTCAGGCTCGGTCCGCAGCACGATGTGCTGCGGGATGCGATCGGCGGTGAACTGGACCGGTTGCGCTTGACGAGCTGACGGCGCGGGCCCGCCGACCGTCAAAACCTCTGTCGCTGCGGTGACGTCGGCGGTGAAGGCTGGACGCGGAGGTCGTTGCTACGGTCGGCAGATGGACAGGTGGGACGAGGTCGGCGTACGCGCCCGGCTGCGGGAGATGGCGGAACGGGACCCGGAGCGTGGGCGTTTCGGGGCGAGCACGCACCGGTACGAGCTGACGTCTGCGCTGCCGGAGGCCGAGATCCGGGCGTTCGAGGAAGCCCACGGCATCGCCCTGCCGGCGGAGTATCGGTCGTTCGTCGCGCAGGTGGGGAACGGCCCGGCTGGTCCCGGTCATGGCCTGATGCCGTTGACCGTCCCCCGCCCGGAGGCCGGTGAGGAGTGGGCCGTGGACGACGAGTGGGAGGAAGACCGGCTGCCGGGCCGGCTCGCCGCCCCGTTCTTCCTCAACAAACCTCGCCCCGGCCGGATCGGCGCATCGACGGGCGACCTGACCCAGGGCACGCTGATGCTGGCCGACCACGGTTGCGGCATCTATGTCCGTCTGCACCTCAACGGACCGTACATCGGCGAGATCTGGCGGCTCGACACCGAATGGGGCGGCTTCGTCCCATTGAGCCGGGGCTTTCGCTCCTGGTACACGGAGTGGCTGCGGAAGGGCCCGTGAACGGCCGCCTACGGCAGCCTCGATCACGCAAGGCGCCGGGCGGCCTGCTGCGGTCACCCCACCGGACTCAGACTCCAGGTGCGCGAGCGGTGCCTGTCGCAATCGAACTGGACGAGTCCGTAGCGTCAGTTACGGCGCCATGCCCTGAAGGCCGGTAACCGCGCGGAACGCGCATGCGGCGCGGCCTCCGTGCCGTCCCGCACGTTGTTGCGGCGTGCCCTATACGGTGAAGGGCCGCTGCCGCAGGAACGGGTCGTTGGCCCGACCGGTGACGAAGAGGCCCGGGCTCTGGTTGGGCGGCATCCTGCGGAGGATCTCGCGGTGGAACGACTTGTGTCCGCCGGTGAACTTCCCTTCGCTCCATACCTCGCGGAGTGTGCCGGTGAAGAGCCCGTTTTCCCAGCCGTCAGCGGCCAGCTGATTGTCGGCGCAGGCGGAGATGAGCAGGACGCTTGCCGGTAGGTCGAGGGTGTCCTTCGGCTGCAGGTTGCGCTGGATCGTGTCGTAGAGGGTCTTGTCCCGGTCGTACGCCTCGCGCTGTGTGTCCGGCGGCATGATCCGGGAGGTGACCTCGATCTGGTCGCGGTCGCGGGTCTGGTACTGCTCCTCCATGGCGTCCGTGGTGAGGAGATTCCGCACCGCTCTGACGGCTGTCTCACTGTGGCAGCAGTCGAAGTAGGCAGAGATGCGAACCCCTTCGGCGAACGCCTCGAATTCCTTGTAGAGCTCATCGTCGATGAACTCGCGGTCGTAGAGGACCAGGGTCTCGTCGAGCCGGTCGGGCTCGTCCTCGGGCCCGTTCCTGTCGGGCACCTGACCGCCGTGACCCGAGTAGGTGAGGAGCAGGATGTCGCCGGACGTCAGGACCCTCGCCGCCTTGCGGAGCTCGGCGGTCACGTTGTCGACCGTCGCGTCTGCCGTGAGCAGCATCGTCCGGTCGTCGAAGCCCGCGTCCCTCGCGATCTGCTCCATGTCGCGGGCGTCGTTCTCGCACGCGTTGAGCTTGCCGTCCCACCCGCCATATTTGGTGGGGTCGACGCGGTTGAGCGCGATGTGGAGTGACATGCCATGGGCCATGGGATGGCCTCCTTCCATGCGGACGGGATGCGTCCGGAGTGGATCCCCGAGCCTGAGGTGATCACCCATTCAGACCAATCATACCGAATTGCCGCTTATCTGGCCTTTCTTCAGGTATGTCGCAGTAGGTGAGTGGAGCGGGGGGCGACTCCACTGTGAGCCGACCAAACGGTAGATGCGTCAACTGGTGAACGGATGGTCCTGCTCTGCAGAGCGGTCACGATCCGCTGGAGCCCAACAGTCCCCTGGGCAGCCAGGTGAGCACATGCAGGGTGTCGACGCGCGCCGGTACTCCCTTCGGCCTAGCCTGTGAGAGGGGGTGACTCTCATCGGATGCGAGGCAAGGAGATCCGTGATGAGCAAAGTCACCACTGGCACCTTCAAGACGTATCGAGCGGTGGCCGACTTCCAACGCGCCAAGGAAATCGCCAACACCACGTCCCCCTTCACCATTGAAGTCCGCTTCCTCGGTGGACTGACGGCACATCAGCAGGACGCCTTCACAGCAGCAGCCGATCGCTGGGCCAAGGTCATCGTCGGGGACCTCGACACCGCAGTCGTCGGCGACGACATCATCGACGACCTGTTGATCGAGGCGGAAGGCGTCACGATCGACGGCCCTGGCGACATCCTGGGCATGGCAGGCCCCACCGACTTCCGTGACGGCACCGCCCAGTTCGGTCCGATGCTGCCGGCGAAGGGCGTGATGAGGTTCGACTTTGCCGACCTGGCGCGGATGGAGACGGACGGCACGCTCGTCGACGTCATCACCCACGAAATGGGGCACGTACTGGGCATCGGGACGCTGTGGAAGCCCTTCGGCCTCCTCACCGGAGCCGGCGGCCAGGACCCGACCTTCACAGGCCCTCGCGCCCAGGCGGAGTTCGCCACACTCGTGTCGGAAGCCCAGCCGGTTCCGGTGCCGGTCGCCAACTTCGGCGGCCCGGGGACCAGGGACAGCCATTGGCGAGAAGCGGTGTTCGTCAACGAACTCATGTCACCGTTCATCTCGGGCAGCAACAACCCCCTGAGCCGGATGACCGCAGCGAGCCTGGGGGATCTGGGCTACCAGGTCGACCTCGACGGCGCCGAGCCGTACACGCTCCCGGACCTGCTCCAGATCGCCCGGTCGGGTGGACTCGTACCGCACACGGCGCCGGTCGGCGACGGCATCATGCTGCCTGTCGTGCCCACCCAGCTGCCTGCCTCGACCCCTTGACGGACGGCGTGCTCTCCGTGCGAGCGGAGGTGATCCGGCGTCGCCGGAAGTGAGGTGACGCTCTGCACGAGCAGCAGACCGACATGACCCCTGTGGCCCGGCGAGCATGTCGACGGCCGCGACGACCTCCGCCGTTGCGTGCCGGAAGAGGCCTGGGGCCATCCGCGTCCCGTACTTGCAGGATGGGACGGAACGGCGACCCCTCGGCTGTCGTCGACAGAGGTTCCGGGCGCGCGGAGTGGACAGCCCGCGCGTTCTCGACGCCCTCGGTCTTCCCCGCGCGGTCCTCTCCCCACGCGCCCGGATTCATCGTCGCCACCGTCCCCCACTACATGAGCAGCGAAAAGGCAGAGGACTGGGTTTCGCAACCGCCCAAGGAGTACCGCGATGAGCAAGCAACGACACTCCGCGCGACGTTCCGCAGCCGGCTACCGTGCCTCACTGCCCTGGCGAGTCCTCACCGCCGGCGCCGAATACGTGGACCGGCGCCTCGGCTGGGACAGACTGCCCGTCATACCGGGCCTGCTGACGCTCCTCGGCCTGCGCGTCAAGCTCCGGCAGAAGAACCTCCACGACACCGGCCACCTGCCCTCTGTCAACCTCCCCGATCCCGCACCCCCCTCCGAGACCCACAAGGTCAACCGGACCCCCGACGGCAGCCACAACGATCTCGACGAGCCTCGGACGGGCATGGCGGGCACCCGCTTCGGCCGGAACATCCCGCTGGACCGGATCGCCCCGGCCTCGCCCGAGGACGTACTGTCCACGCCGAACCCGCGCGAGGTCAGCCGCGCCCTGCTCACCCGCGATGAACTCACCCCGGCCGAGTCGGTCAACTCCCTGGTCGCCGCCTGGCTCCAGTTCATGGTTCGCGACTGGTTCAGCCACGGCACCAGCCCCACGGAGCAGCCCTGGGAAGTACCCCTCATGGACGACGACCCGTGGCCCGAACACCCCATGCGCATCATGCGGACACCGGACGACCCGAGTCGCGACCCGCAGGCACCCGCCGGGACGCCCGACACCCGGGTCAACGTGTCCTCCCACTGGTGGGACGCGTCGCAGATCTACGGGACGAACGAGACCGAGCAGCGCCTGATACGTGCCGGCGACCTGGGCAAGCTGCATGTGTGGGACGACGAGCGGTCCCCGTTCCCCTCGGATCCCTCCCGGGACCCCTCGCACGTCCCCGGCTTCTGGCTGGGCCTCGCCATGATGCACGACCTGTTCGCCCGTGAGCACAACGCGATCTGCGACCACCTGCACGGCGCGTACCCGTCCTGGAACGACGAGGAACTCTTCCAACGAGCCCGACTCGTCAACGCCGCACTCCTCGCCAAGATCCACACCGTGGAGTGGACGCCGGCCGTGATCAGCCACCCCACCACCGTCACGGCGCTGCGCGCCAACTGGTGGGGCATCGCAGGCGAGCGCGTCCACAACCTCTTCGGCCGGATCAGCGACAGCGAGGTCATCAGCGGCATCCCCGGCGGTAAAACGGACCACTACGGCGTCCCGTACTCCCTCACCGAGGAATTCGTGGCCGTCTACCGCATGCACCCGCTCATCCGCGACGAGTGGCATCTGCGCTCCGCCGCCGACGACAGGACCCTGCGTCACTGCACCCTCCGCGACATCTCGGGCCCCGGGGCACTGAAGGCCCTGGAGACCACCGAGATGGCCGATCTGCTCTACAGCTTCGGCACGCTTCACCCCGGCCTGGTCACCTTGCACAACTTCCCAAAGTTCCTTCAGGAGTTCGAGCGCCCCGACGGACATCTGCAGGACCTCGCCGCCACCGACATCCTGCGCACCCGAGAACTGGGCGTCCCCCGCTACAACGAGTTCCGGCGGCTGCTGCGGCTGAAGCCCGCGGCGAACTTCCAGGAGCTGACGGAGAACCGCGCCTGGGCCGAGCAGATCCAGTGGCTTTACGACGGTGACATCGAGAAGGTCGACCTCTTGGTCGGGCTGTACGCGGAGAAGCTGCCGACCGGATTCGCCTTCAGCGACACGGCGTTCCGCATCTTCATCCTGATGGCCTCACGCCGGCTGAACAGCGACCGCTTCTTCACCGACTACTACACCCCCGAGGTGTACTCCAAGGCCGGCATGGCCTGGATCGACGACAACAGCATGATCACGGTACTGCTGCGCCACCACCCGGAGCTTCGTACGGCTCTCGCGGGTCTGACGAACGCCTTCGTGCCGTGGCACACCGCCGGAAGGAAGGTGACCTGACATGGCAGCCACGGACAGGTTCCGCGAGGAGCGGGAGCGCCAAGTCGCGGCGGCCGCCGCGCGGTACGACGAGACCGGCCCCCAGCGACGGGAGGTCGAGCAGCGGCGGGACGCCGGGGTCACCTTCCCGGATTCACAGGAAGCGCTCGCGGCCCGCGCGGCCCGACTGCTCGACCGGCACGCGGTGCCCGCCGCCATGGTGGTGGAGGCCGTCCGGGCGGAACCGCTGGCCCCGCCTGCCGCGTACGAACGCATCCTCGGCGTCTCCAAGGATCTGCAGGCATGGAGCTTCCTGCCGCGCGGCGCCCGGGCGGCACGTACCATCGCCCGGATCTCGGTGCGCGAGAACGGCCGCGAACTGCCGATCGGCACCGGCTTCCTGGTGTCGCCGAGCCTGCTGATGACCAACCATCACGTGCTCACCGACGCCGAGGCCGCCCGGCAGTGCTTCGTGGAGTTCGAGGCCCAGGTCAGTGTCGACAACACACCGCAGTCGGCGACGCGGCTGGAACTCGACCCCGACGCGTTCTTCCTGGCGGACGCACGCCTTGACTTCGCCCTGGTGCTGGTCTCGCCCGGCCCTGACCTGCGTCCCCCGGGGGAGACGTTCGGGTGGAACCGGCTCAGCGCCCAGATGGGAAAGCTGGTGATCGGCGAGCCGGTGAACGTCATCGGCCACCCGATGGGGCGACTGAAGGAGATCGCCCTGCGCGACAACATGCTCCAGGTGCGCCTCGACGACTTCCTCCACTACAAGACGGACACCGAGCCCGGCAACTCAGGCTCTCCCGTCTTCAACGACCAGTGGGAGGTCGTCGCGCTCCACCACAGCGGTGTGCCCAGGACCGACGACCAGGGCCGCATCCTGCGCCGAGACGGACAGGTCTGGCAGCCCGGTGACGGTGACGACGCCATCGACTGGGTGTCCAACGAGGGCGTACGCATCAGCTCCATCCTGCGCCACCTTGCCGCCCTGCCCCTCACCTCCCGCCATCAGGCGCTGCTGACCGAGATGGGTCCGGAGTCCGGGCTGCGCCTCTCGGAGGCCGCCGTAGGTCCGGCGGCTGCTGCCGCTCCCGCCGCGGCAGCGCCGCACCGGGCCGCCGAACGGGCCACCGCACGTGCGGGCCTGCGCGCCCGGGACGGCGCGTTCGGCGGCACACGGCATCTGGTCTTCCTGCACGGTCGCTCCCAAGAAGGCAAGGAGCCCGAAAAACTGCGCCGCGAGTGGGCGGCCGGACTCAACCAGGGGCTCGTCCGCGCCGGCCTCCCCCCGATCGACCCGGCAGACGTCTGGTTCCCGTACTACGGCGACAGACTGGTGCAGGCCCTGACCGCGCACGAGGCCGTCCCCCACATCGTCGAGGCACCGACCGCCACGGCGGCCGAAGTGGTCGCACCCGCCACCCCCACCGCCCGCGCGGTGTACGAGGAGATCGTGGGCGAGGCGGCCACCAAATGGAACATGCCGCACGAGAGCCAGCTGGCCACCGAACGGATCGACCTGGGCGACGTGGTCGGAGCCCTGCAGAAGCGGCTCAGCTGGCTGGCCGCCAGGAGCGACCTCGACGCATGGGCCATCGCCCTGATCTTCCGCGACGTGGCCGCGTACCTCGACGACCGGCGCATTCGGGACGAGGTCCTGGACTGCGTACTCGAGACCATGCCGGACGCGGGAGAAGTGGTGCTCGTCAGTCACAGCCTCGGCACGGTCGTCGGCCTGGATCTCACCACAAGGCTGTCCCCCGGCGTGAACCTCGTCCATCTGACCACGGCGGGCAGCCCTCTCGGCCTCGACAGCGTGTACAACAGGCTGCTAGTAGGCGGCCCGAAGCGTCCGGACGTCGTGGCGGACTGGCTCAACGCCTGGTGCCCGACCGACGCGGTGGCCATCGGATGCCCGCTGGGCGACGACTGGGCGGACGGGCTGTCCGACCTCGCCGTCGTCAACGCCCGCGACCGGGCGCACAGCATCGTCGAGTACCTCGCCCACACCGAGGTCGCCCGGTCGATCGGCAGCCACCTCGGCCATCCAGCTGCGATGAGCCGCCGGGCTTGACGGTCGCCCGGCGATGGAGCGGGGATTCTGCACTCCATCGCCGGGCCCGCGTCTGTGTTCAGCCGTGGAAGTCGCTGCTGGGTTCACCGCGGGCGTTCCAAGCGGAGGTGTCGAAGCGTCGGTGTCGCACCAACTCCGCACTTCGCCGACGCCGGAGTTACGGCAGTGGAGCAGGAACAAGCGGGCTACGCACCCAGCCGTGGCATCGTCGAGAAGCGCATGCCAGGGCCCCCAACGGTGCTACCGCCGCACGGAGAGGTCAGGGCTTCGGGGTGGTCTTGGGGCCGTCCGGTTCCGGGTCGGTGGGCGGCCGTCCCACGCCCGACAGCGTCTCGCGGGCCCGTGCGTCGACGAAGCGGGGCACGAGATGCTGGGCAGCGCCGAAAATGACGGCCCAGGCCACTATCTGCGGGCTGGAATCCGGATCACTCAGGCCGGGAATGAAGGCGCCCCTGATCAGCAGCACTCCTATGAATGCGGTCAAAGCCCCGGTGGGGAATTTCAACAGGGCTGCCGACAGCGGCAGCATATAGGGCGAACTCGTTCCCTGAATCCGACGCAGAGATGCAATGACCGTGAGATCCGCATGCGTGCGGCAGCTCGCTCGCGCCAGGCTGTTCTATGCGTCCGGAACAGTTCCTCGGGCGGTCGGGGGAGCTGAACCACGTTCTTTCGTCGGGTCGGCTCGTAGAAGTGATCGCGCTTCGGTTGATCTGGCGTCGGTGTGCGCCTGAGTATGAGCGAAGCGACCCACACGAGAACGAAGAAGGCGACGCCCCCTCTGGGTCTTTTCGTGTTTTCTATGCCTTCTGAACCGTTGGAGGCTTTCCCGTTGGCCACGCCGACTTCCAGTAAAGACTCCCCTTCTCAGCGTGGGACGGATAGCCAACAGGTGCACGTCAAGAACGAGGTCGGAGATTCGCCGCTGTTGCGGCACATGAGGTTGTTGACGCAAGCACGCCCCGCAGGCGCGTCAACATGGGTCAACCGCTACCGTCGGCACGATGAACCCGGTCTGCTGGACCGTTCCTCAACACCCCACCGCCGGCCGACCGCGACCGGCGCGGACCTCGTGACCAAGATCGAGGCACTCCGCCGAGAGCCGAGAAACGGTCGGCGTCCCGATCGCAGGTGAACTCCGGACCGAGGGGATCCAGTCAGCAGGCAGACGGGCCAGGTTGCTCAGCGGCAGCGTCCCCCGGGCTTCCCGCCACCATCGGCGTCCGTGCGACGAAGTTCGCTCGGCGGGATGCCGTAGACGGTGCGGAACGCTCGTGTGAAGTCGGGCGGCCGGGGAAAGCCCCAGCGGGCGGCGACGGCATGGATCGGCATCGCGCGCAGGGCCGGGTCGGCGAGGTCTCGGCGGGCGTTTGCCAGCCGCTGGTCACGGATGTACGCGGCCACACTGACGCCCTCGGCCTGAAAGAGCCGGTACAGGTGACTGCGCGAGATGTGGTGCGCGGCGGCGATTTGGGCGGGTGTCAGTTCCGCCTCTCCCAGATGCCGACGGATGAACGCCTTGATGCGCAGGACCAGCGTCCGGCTGTGGGTCTCTGGAGGCATCAGGAGGTCGGCGTCCAGGGTGTGGGCGAGGACGGCGGTGACCAGATCAGCGACGACGGTTCCCAACCGGGGCGCGTCCTGCGGCTGATACCGACCGGTGTCCGAGACAAGCTGGACGAGGAACTGCGACAACAGCGCGCCGATTCCCTCACGGCCCGATATCTGGCGGCCGACCGCCTGCTCGGCCCGCCCCGCAGGCAGCGACACGAGTACCTGTGGGAGTTCCACTCCCACGATGGTCACCGGTTCGGAGCCGGTGCATACATCCCACGACCGAGACGAGGTGTTGATGTGGATGTCGCTGTTTCGGTACGTGACCTCCTGCCTGCCCCAGCTTGCCCTTCCCTCTCCCCGCAGCAACAGGGAGAGGTGGTAGGCCTCGGGATCGGACTGGCGGACGAGCTTCGGTGTCCGGCGGAAGACCAGGGAATCAAACGTCGCCGGCCACACCGTCACATCACCGAGCCCGATCAGGCGCTGGTGTCCGCGGTAGTCCGCCGCACGGTCACTGGACAGCTGCAGGGGAGCGTGCGTCCGGCCCATTCTCTGTGTCCACGCCTCGAACCGGTCCCCCGTGGGCAGATCCTTGGTGCGGAATACCGACTCTTGCAACATCGCCGCAGTCAATCACAGGGAACGGGCACGTTCACGCGGGGAGTTCGGGGCCGGACGCCCCCTCTCGTACCCTCTTCGCACCCCCCTGGACCAGCAGCACGTCTCCAGGGGTGGGAGTCGCTCACCGCGTTGTCGTTCACGGCAACGGAGCCGGCGCGCCCGATGGGACCGAACAGCGGCGTCACCGAGGACGCCATGGCCGCGAGGATCACGAAGACCTGCCCTGCCTGGAACGGTGAAGGGCCAGGACCCAGGAAGGCTCGCGCCCGCATCACGGACGGCGCCAGGAGCCTGCCGCCTGCCCGGCACAGGGTCGCGTGGGCGTTGGCGGGTCATGAGCCCCACACTTGCGGAGCCTTCTTCCATGGGTCAATCTGGACGGAAAGCCTAGGTTTTCGTCGTCACGATTCCTGAAGGTCACGATTCCCGAAGGTCCTTCGGCCACGGGCTGATTCCGCCAGGTCGACGACCAGACACTGAGCTCGTTCGGCACGGCCACGACGTCAGCCGCTCCCGCGACTCCTCGTCCGCCGGGGCGTACGTCATCATGTGCAGCGGCGCTGTGGCAAGGGGCCCGGCTCTGTCGGATACCGGACCGCCACCCAGGGGGTGCCCGGGTCGGCCGCCGGGAGCACCATGGAGCCATGGACAGTCGCACGGATCAGGTGGACTCACGTGGATCACTCGACGGCGTCAGCACGCCTGGGCGCGTCGCCGACCCCACCGAGGGCATCAGCCACGAAGAACTCGCCCTCGCCGCCCGCAACCACGGCCTTCCCCTGGAGGCCCTGCGCTACGACGTCACGCCTGCCGGGCTGCACTACATCCTGACCCATTACGACATCCCGGTGCTGGACTCCTCCGCATGGACACTGACCGTACAAGGCCGGGTCCGTACGCCCCTGACACTGGATCCGGTGGCCCTCCGCTCCTTCCCGCCCGTCACCCACCGGGTGACCATGGAGTGCGCGGGCAACGGCCGGGCCCATCTCACCCCGCGCCCCGTCAGCCAGCCCTGGCTGGTCGAGGCGGTCGGCACCGCCGACTGGACCGGCGTACCGCTGCGGACGCTGCTCGCCGAGGCCGGCGTGGAACAAGAGGCCGTAGAGGCGGTCTTCACGGGAGCCGACCACGGCGTGGAGCGCGGCGTGGAGCAGGACTACCAGCGCAGTCTGACCCTCGCCGATGCCACAGCCGCCGACCCGGAAGTCCTGGTCGCCTACGAGATGAACGGCGCCCCACTCCCCCCGCAACACGGACACCCCGTGCGCCTGGTGGTCCCGGGCTGGTACGGCATGGCCCATGTGAAGTGGCTGCGCGAGATCACCCTCACCGACACGCCGTTCACCGGCTTCCAGCAGACGGTGGCGTACCGCTACCGCCAGTCCCCCGACGAGCCGGGCACCCCGGTCACCCGGATCGCGCCCCGGGCGCTGATGATCCCGCCCGGCTTCCCGGACTTCATGTCCCGCACCAGGGTCGTACGTCCCGGCCCTCTGCGCCTCGAAGGCCGCGCCTGGTCGGGCCGCGCTCCCGTCACCAGGGTCGAGGTCAGCACGGACGACGGCCACACGTGGGACGAGGCGGAACTCGCCCCGCAGGACCACCACTCCTGGTCCTGGCGGCACTGGACGGCGCCCTGGACGGCCGTCCCCGGCACGCACGTCCTGACCGCCCGCGCCACGGACGCCGCGGGCGACACCCAGCCGGTCACCCAGCCCTGGAACCGCGGCGGCTTCGGCAACAACGCGGTGCAGCGCATCCCGGTGGTTTGCCTACCGCAATGACTCAATGACCTCGGTGAATATCAGTAGCGGGTCTCGCGGATCTCGCCGTCTCCCGCCCGGTGGCCCATGGTCTGACGGGTGGTCAGCCATACGCTCGCGCCCAGGTAGGAGTTGAGTTCGCGTCAGCTGTGACCAGGACGAGTGCCTGGCCTCGGTCAAGGCCGTGCGGCCGACATGTCACACAAAGCGCCTCGGTCAGGATCGTCGCGGGACACGGCTCACAGGCGGGGCCACCCCTCGACGCCACGCGTGAGTGCGAGGCGACGTGCGCCCGCAGACCGGTCCCCGTGGTCCGCAGCGGCACCGGCTCGCACCTCGACGAGATCCGCACGGGCCTTCCAGGGATCGAGTGCCGAGTCCAGAACACGGCGCCGAACGGTCTCCGATACAGCATGTAGAGCCGACCGGACAGCCCTCGGCCGCTCTCAGGTCTGTTCATGTTCGTGAATAAGAATCAAGTACACGTCTATTGACGTGTTCGCGGCAAGCACTTAGCTTCCAGAGAAAGCGCTTGCCACAGCCGCGATACGGTATCCGGCCATCCAGGCCATTCATGTTCTCGAACGACCGCATCGTGGCACTCCGGAGCCGCCGCAGGAAGGGGTCTGTCACAAACCTCCGCTCCTCCTGACGCCGGGCCCGGTCGCCCTCGCGTTCTCACGGCTGAAAAGAACGCGCGGAGCACAGCCGAAACGGCCCCGGCATGAGGCAGGGGCGGCAACACCCAGCATGCGAAGACGAATGGGGAGGCGAGGATGAGACGATCAGTCGCACTGCGGCTCCATGCGGCGCTGGCCACGATGGCGCTCGCGGCCGGCACAGGTGCGGTTCTGTCGATACCCGAGGCGTCGGCGGCGACCGGTAGCGCCACCGGCTATGCGACCCAGAACGGTGGGACCACCGGCGGTGCGGGCGGGCAGACGGTGCGGGCCACCACGGGGACCGCGATCCATGCGGCCCTGTGCGGCCGGGCCAGCAGCAGCACCCCGATCACGATCGAGGTCGAGGGCACCATCAACCACGGCAACACCGCGAAGGTGTCGGGTGACAGCTGCAACACCGCCGCCGGCGTGATCGAACTCAAGCAGATCAGCAACGTCACGATCATCGGGGTCGGCAGCGGAGCCCTCTTCGACCAGTTGGGCATCCACATTCGCGACGCCAGCAACATCGTCATCCAGAACGTGACCGTCCGGAACGTCAAGAAGTCGGGCTCGCCCACGTCCAATGGTGGTGACGCCATCGGCATGGAGAGCAACGTCCGCAACGTCTGGGTCGATCACACCACCCTGGAGGCGTCGGGTGGCGAGTCCGAGGGGTTCGACGGCCTCTTCGACATGAAGGACAACAGCCAGTACGTGACCTTGTCCTACAGCATTCTGCGCAACTCCGGCCGCGGTGGCCTCGTCGGGTCCAGTGAGAGCGACCTCTCGAACGGCTTCATCACGTACCACCACAACCTGTACGAGAACATCGACTCCCGCACCCCCCTGCTGCGTGGCGGCACAGCCCACATCTACAACAACTACTACGTCGGCCTCAACGAGTCCGGCATCAACTCCCGAGCCGGGGCTCGAGCCAAGGTCGACAACAACTACTTCAAGAACTCCAAGGACGTCCTGGGCACCTTCTACACCGACGCGGCCGGTTACTGGCAGGTCAGCGGCAACACCTACGACAACGTGACCTGGTCCAGCCCCAGTAGCGAGAACAACCCTGCCGGACCCAATCCGCAGTCCAACACCACTGTCAGCATCCCTTACGCGTACAGCCTCGACGGCGCCGGCTGTGTGCCGGACATCGTGAGCCGGACAGCGGGCGCCAACAAGGGTCTGCAGGTGTCGAACGGCAACTGCTCACCGCAGACACCGACACCGACCCCGACGTCAACACCGACCCCGACCCCGACACCGACCACGCCGGGACCGACCCAGCCCAGCGGGACCAACCTCAGCATCGGGGCCGGCTCCGACGGCTCCAGCAAGGCCGCCGGCACGAGCTACGGCAACGTGCGGGATGGTGATCTGAGCACCTATTGGTCGCCGGCCGGTGCGACCGGGTCCATCTCGATCAAGTGGGGCTCCTCTACAGCTGTCTCCGCGATCAACATCCGGGAGGCGTCCGGCTCTACAGGCAGCATCGGCTCCTGGCGGGTCATCAACGCCGACTCGGGCGCCGTCCTCACCTCCGGCAGCGGGGCGGGAGTCATCACCTTCTCTCGGGCCTCGTTGCAAAAAATCACCTTCGAGATCACCGGCTCGACCGGCACGCCGAAGGTCGCCGAGTTCGAGACCTACGCCGGGTAGCAGCCTGCGCTCCCCGCTGCCCGGCGGGTCCGGGGCCGGCAGCCCCCCGGACCCGCCGGGCAGCCGCGAGGGGTCGCGTTTGTCGAGGAGATGGGCAAAGCGGCCGTAAGAAGTCGCCCCAGACGGGGCGAACTCATGTACGTCGTTGTGGACCGCTGTCCCCGCGCTGGGTGATCCAGGCGAAGGGGCACGACCTCCGGTTCGATGGCATCTGCGGGGCCTGGCTTCGGCGTTGTCGTGACGACGCAGGAGTTCTCAGTCAACAGGCCGCCGGAGCATCAGCTGATCGGCGACGGCGATGACGTGGTCGGCATAGGCAGCACCCAGTGATCCGGCCGAGCAGGGCCGTCAACCTATGGCTTTGGCGGTACGGCCGACGCGGGCAGGGCCAGGACGCGCGCGAGGGCGGCGGTGACGGGGGCGTAGTGGTCGGGCAGGTACTGAGACGCCCACTCGGCGGCCAGTGCAAGGAAGTCGGTCAGGTCTCGCTCGGCGCCGTCGAGCAGGTGGCGGAGTTCGGTG
This sequence comes from Streptomyces sp. NPDC058678, assembly GCF_042714835.1. Classification (NCBI taxonomy): domain Bacteria; kingdom Bacillati; phylum Actinomycetota; class Actinomycetes; order Kitasatosporales; family Streptomycetaceae; genus Streptomyces; species Streptomyces sp. NPDC058678. The sequence continues at coordinate 188,841 of NZ_JBHXSG010000005.1, forward strand.
ACGGACAGCTCGATCACCGGGCTGTCGCCCTGCTCTGCGTCGACGGTCAACCGGACGGTGTCGCCGAGACGCTCGGCGAATGGATCAGGGTCGTGGCCGAAGGAGGCTCGGCCGCTGCCGTCGACGACCTCGCGCCAGTCACGCCAGTCCTCCATCCCGTTGCAGCAGCCGGGTAGGAAGGTAATGCCGCTGGAGCTGTCGGTGACCCGCATGCCGCCGGCCGCGTAGAGGTTGTCGAAGGTCAGCAGTCCGTGCAGGAACGATCCGAGCGGGTCGACGGGCCGTGGCGGGCGGCCATCATGCTCGGGGTCGATGTCGTTGCAGCCGACGATGCGCATCACCGCTGTCCCGACCTCGGCGGGGGTGAGCTCACCGCTGAGCGGCAGGTAGGTGAACGGCTCGATCTCGGCGACGGGCCAGAGGGCGAAGCCTTCAGGGGTGGAGATCTCCAGGACGGGCTGCATCACGGTCACCTCGGGAAGTGTTCCGCATCTCGCGCCTGTGCCGCCTCCCGATTACGTCGAGCCTTCACGCGCCAACGACCCTGTAGAGGGGGGAAGCTGGTCCCTTTCCGTGGGTCTGGCGCTCACCTCGTGACGGCGTCCGTAGAGCGGCGAGATCGTCGAGGTGGGCTCGCACCAGCGGTGGCCTTCGATCGAACGGCGGTAGGGAAACGGCCGTAGCCGACAGGCCGGATCCGGCTTGTCCACGAGCCGGTACTGGGCGGCGTCGGCATGCCGGACCGCGTTGGTCACTCCCGCCGTGATCCCGATCGAGGTCCGTCACTTCGACATGATGAAGTCCAGGGCATAGCCGGAGGCCGTCGTCCAGTAGGTGACGAGTTGACCGTCGTCCGCGTACAACGTGTCGACGGGCATGGGGACGTCGATCGGCTCGCCCGCCTTGGTGCCGAGCTTGCTGCCTTGGAGGGTGAGGGTGATGCTCTTCGCCTCGTACTCGTCCCTGGCGCCGCCGGCGACGAGCAGAGCGGCGTGCGCCTCCTTGCCCGGAGCGATGGTCGTGGGCTCCCCCGGGTCCGTGCCGCTGTCCTTGATCACGGGGGTCGGGGCCTGGGCGTCACCGATCTCGATGTAGGGATAGTGGTAGACGTTGCACTTCTTGTCGCCGGCGTTCTGGACGGTGATGAGGAGGTGCCTGGCGTCCTCGCTGTCCGCGGGCTCCATGGTGGCGGAGACCCCGAGTTCTTCTGCGGTGCAGGCGGCGATGGTGCCACTGTCGTCGTTCCCGCCGACGTTGTCGTCGCTTCCGCCGGTGTCGCCCGTACCACCGCCCGGCTTCGCCGAAGCCGTCCCAGTCGGCTTCGCAGAACTCGTCGTGCTCGCCCGGTCCGAGGACTTGGCGTCATCCGAGCCATCTGCCGTGCCCGGCTCGCACGCCGTGGACGCGAGCAGTGCGGCCACCGCCGCGGTACCGAGGACGTAGGACCTCCAGCCCCTGGGGCCCTTGTGGTTCTTGCGGGCAGCAGCATTCATGGTGTTCCCCCGTTGTCAGCCGTACGCGTCCGCTCTCGACGCTCGATTGCGAGGAGAGTCTGCACCAGGAATCGCCCTCAACACGTTGCCTCGTAGGTCTGTTACCGATCACGTACACGGAAGTGGCGGTTCCGCCGGAAGATCACAGACGTCCCGCAGGGCAACAACAGGCGGCTCTACCCAGGTAGGTCGTCCAAGCGCGGCTGTACACCACACCACGTCCTCGTCACCGCGTCCAAGGACGGTGAGGGCGGGTGGAAACCGCCGGTGGACGGGAAACAGTTGGGCGGAGTCAGGGAGTTACTCACGTTACGTTGCCCCCGGGGTCGCACTCCCCTTCAGGGCGCGGCCGGGCGCGCTTTCACGGGGCGCAGGCCTCGGCGATCGACAGGCTGTTCTCGTAGAGGTGGTGCCGGGTGATTCGGCCGTCCTCGACGGTGAGGTGTAGCGCGAACGGGCCCTCGAAGGACTTTCCCGTCGCACGTACGGTCCCCGACAGATGCCCCATCAGAACGGCGTCGGTGCCGTCGGCGAGGAAGGTGTCGAGGGACGCGCGCGCGTCCTCGGGCACGGTGTGCTCCATCAGTTCCGTGAACTGGGCGGCGCATTCGGCGGCGGTGGACCGTGGGCGGATCCACGGGACGGCGGGGTTCTCGGCGAGCAGCCAGTCGACCTCGTCTGCGAAGAGCGCGACGAGCCGCCCGGTGTCCCCGGCCATCCGGGCGGCAAGGAACTCCTGCACAACAGCCCGGGTGGCCTCGGCGACGGGAACCACGGTTGTAGATGAACTCGTCGTGGGCGTAGCGGACTTGACGGACATGGCGCTCTCCTCGCGGCTGCGGCTGGTACCGGCGGGGGCCCCGCCGATGTGCTTGATCCTGCCGGGGGCAGGGAGAACGGTCGATTACCCCGGAGGTAAGGGCCCGGCCGCTGTGTCGCGGCTGGTGTCCGATCCAGGAGTCCGGAGCGGACTACGACGACGGGGGCACCGGTGCAGGTCAGATGCAGGGCGTACGGACGAGCGCATGCTCATCGAGGTCGGCGGCCGTCCGGGGGTGCGGGGCGTGCCGCCGTGTCCTCTACGGCCCGCACCTCCTGTTACCGGGTCCCTCAAGGCCGGCCATCTTTCGGATGTGGTCAGCCGATCAAGGGCTGCCACCGGCCTCTCTGCGCGTGGTCGACCCTGCTGAGCCAGACCAGCCCGTCGAGTCGGCCGCGTTTATCGGCGCAGGATCGTCTCCCGCTCCAGATGCGACAACTTCTCCGGATTGCGCACGGCGTAGAGCCCGGTGATGAGGCCGTCGTCGATGCGCATCGCCATGACGGTGTCGATCTCGCCGCCCAGCCGGACGATCAGAGCCGGGTCGCCGTTGACCTGTGTCGGCTTCAGCGACATCGCGGCGGCGATCCTGCCCAGCACGCGGGCGACCTGGTCGGCCCCCACGACGGGCGCCGACGCGGCCCGCACGACTCCGCCGCCGTCGGTCAGCAGGACGACGTCCGGCGCGAGGACGTCGAGCAGGCGTTGCAGGTCGCCCGTTTCGACCGCCCGCTGGAACGCCTCGACTGTGCGGCGGGTCTCGGCAGCGGAAGTGACTCCGCGCGGTCGGCGCGCGGCGACGTGGGTCCGTGCCCGGTGGGCGATCTGTCGGACGGCGGCCGGGCTCTTCTCGACGGCTTCGGCGATCTCGTCGTAGGCCAGGTCGAACACCTCGCGCAGTACGAACACCGCCCGCTCGGTCGGGGTGAGGGTCTCCAGCACCAGCAGCATCGCCATCGAGACGCTGCCGGCCAACTCGACGTCCTCGGCCACGTCGGGCGCGGTCAGCAGCGGCTCGGGCAGCCAGGGGCCGACGTAGGACTCCTTGCGCCGGCCGAGCGTGCGCAGGTGGCTCAGTGCCTGCCGGGTGGTGATCCGGACCAGGTACGCCCGCTGGTCCCGCACGGTGTCTGGATCGACGCCCACCCACCGCAACCAGGTCTCCTGCAGGACGTCCTCGGCGTCGGCGGCCGAGCCGAGCATCTCGTAGGCGACGGTGAACAGCAGGTTGCGGTGGGCGACGAACGCCTGGGTGACGCTGTCCAGGCGGTCGCCACGAGCGACCGGCACGGACGTGTCCCTTGTCCCGTCGTTCATGATTCGGTCGTTCATCGCCCGCTCCTGCCTGTTCGCTCTCGACTGGCCGTACACCAGACGCCGGCCCTCACCGCTTTGTGACACCCGCGACCGGTGACGCACGCCACATCACCGCGCCGTCACAAGGGACCGGCCGTCGGCATCTTGTGTTCGTCCAGTGCAGCAGCACGCCACACCACGAGTGAGGACGACGTCATGGAACCCCGTTTCAACCTCTTGGACAGCCCGACCGCCGCGAAGGTCGCCAAGCGGTTCTACAACACTTCGTCGGCCCTGGAAGGGTCGACGCTGCCGAAGGCCCTGCGGGAGCTGGTGGAGCTGCGGGTCGGCCAGATCAACGGCTGCGGATTCTGCGTCGATGCCCACACCAAGGAGGCCGCGGCCGCCGGTGAAACCGCGCTCCGGCTCAACCTGGTCGCCGCCTGGCGGCACAGCACCGTGTTCACCGAGGCCGAGCGGGCCGCGCTGGCGCTCGCCGAGGAAGGCACCCGGCTCGGCGACCACGGCGTATCCGACGAGACCTGGGCCGAGGTGCGCAAGCACTACGACGACGACCAGACCGGTGCGCTGGTCTGTCTGGTCGCCCTGATCAACGCGGCCACCCGGATGAACGTGATCGTGCACAACCCGGGGGGCTCGTACGAGCCCGGCATGTTCGCCAGTACGTCGAGCTGACCGGCAGCACGCGAACAGGGGCCCGTCCCAGGATCGTTCGATCCGGGTCGGGCCCCTGTTTGTGCTGCCCCTCGCTGCTTGTCAGGGACTGGTAGCGCAGGACCTGCGCATCAGTGACCTGGCCCAGGCCCTGAGCTGGTCCCAGAGCCGCCTCTCCCACGCTGTGGCGCGGATGGAGAAAGCCGGCTGGATCCGCCGCCCCCCTCCCCCACCGACAAGCGCAGCAACTGGTCAAGCTGACCGATGCCGGCCGCCAGAAACTGGTCGAAGCCGCTCCCCGCCATGTGGCCGCCGTACGTCACCTCGTCATCGACGCACTCCCACCCGAGCAACTCGACCGACTGACGCAGGCCGGCGAGATCATCGTCGACCGCGCGGCCTTCCCTCGGCGAGGCCATGCCCTTCAAACGCCCCCGGAGTGAGGGCAGTCGGCCCGGCCCGGCAGCCACGCAAGGCCGCCGCAGCGGGGTCGTATTCACGCGAGTGACCGGCGCGTTCGGATGTCGCCTTCCCGACGGACCGCTCAACGCCCCACAGATCAAGGCCGGGCACGCGGCCGTCGGTCGGGACGGACAGGTCCTCGGCTGTCGACAGGATTTGCGGACGGTGGGTGCGGATGCGGACCGCTGCCGGACCCCGCGCCTGCCGGCGACACCGTCAGCAAGTCGGCACCGCCTTGCCTGAGCCGGTGTGATGACGCTCGTTCGCGGCCGCCGAAGAGCGCTCACGAAACTTTCGTGTAGTCGGCAACCCTTTCCTGAGCGCGGGCGACTGGCGCATTCTCGAGGCGAGCACCTCCGACCCAGACCGGGGCGACGGCCCCATGAAGGAAGCAGATGACGCGCAAGAAAGCCCTGGTGGTCCGAGGGGGGTGGGAGGGGCACCAGCCGATCAAGGCCACGGAGCTGTTCCTGCCCTTCCTCCAGAGCAACGGATACGACATCCGGATCGAGGAGTCGACCGACGTCTACGCCGACGCCGCCGAGATGGCCGGCACCGATCTCGTCGTGCAGTGCGTCACGATGTCGGAGATCACTGCCGAGCAACTGTCGGGACTGGGCGCGGCGGTCGTGGCCGGTACCGGATTGACCGGCTGGCACGGTGGCATCGCCGACTCGTTCCGCGCCTCCTCCGACTATCTCCACCTGGTGGGAGGCCAGTTCGCGACCCACCCGGGCAAGGAGCCGTGTGAACGTCAGGGGGATGCGGCGGACAACTTCCTGCCGCACGCCGTGAACATCACCGACCTCGGCCGCGAGCACCCCATCACCGCGGGCATCGAGGACTTCGAGCTGTGCACCGAGCAGTACTGGGTGCTCCACGACGACCTCATCGACGTCCTGGCCACCACCACCCATCCCGTCCGGCCGTGGCAGCCCTGGCACCGGCCCGTCAGCTCACCGGCCGTCTGGACCCGTCGGTGGGGCGCCGGACGCGTCGTGGTGACGACCCCGGGCCACAGCCTCGACGTGCTCGAGAACTCCCATGTCCGCACCATCATCGAAAGGGGCATGCTGTGGGCGACGCGCACCGCATCGGCGTCGTAGGTCTCGGAGTCATCTCCCGCGCGTACCTGGACACGCTGTTCGGTCATCCCGCCGTGCGCGTCACCGCGGTCGCCGACCTCGACGCCGCCCGGTCGGCCGCCGTCGCCGCCGAACTGCCCGGCGTCGAGGCGCTGTCCGTCGAGGAGTTGCTGAGCAGCCCGGACGTGGACACGGTGCTGAACCTCACCGTCCCCGCGGCCCACGCCGAGATCGCCCTCGGCGCCATCGGCCACGGCAAGCACGTCTACGGTGAGAAGCCGCTGGCCGCCAACCTTCTCGACGCCCGCAGCGTCATGGAGGCCGCCGCGAAGGCGGGAGTCGGTGTGGGGTGCGCGCCGGACACCGTCCTGGGCACCGGAATCCAGACGGCGCGGGCGGCTGTGGAGAGGGGAAGCATCGGGCGCCCCCTGTTCGCCTCGGCCGTGATGGTCACCCCAGGACACGAACGCTGGCATCCCCACCCCGACTTCTACTACACCGCCGGGGGTGGTCCCCTGCTGGACATGGGCCCGTACTACCTCGCCTCACTGGTTCACCTGCTGGGTCCGGTGCGTGCCGTGATCGGCGCGTCCAGTCGGCTGCGTGCCGAACGCGTCATCGGTTCCGGCCCGCGCGGGGGCGAGCGAATACCGGTCGAGGTGGACAGTCATGTCTCCGGTGTGCTCGAGCATGCAGGCGGGGCCCTCACGACGATCACGACGAGCTTCGACGGCGTGGCCACGACGGCGGCGCCGATCGAGATCCACGGCGAGTCGGGGACGCTCACGGTTCCGGACCCGAACCGCTTCGACGGCCAGGTGCGGCTCTTCGAACTCGGCGACAAGCAGTGGCGCACCCTGCCGCCGTCGGCCGGCTACGTCGGCGGTGCGCGGGGTATCGGTCTGCTCGACTTCATCACGGCGGACGGGCAGCGGGCGCCTCGCGCGAACGGCGACCTCGCGCTGCACGTGCTGGAGGCGATGAGCGCCCTCCTCCGCTCGTCGTCCGAGGGGCGACGCATCGAGCTGACGACGTCGGCGGAGCCGCCCTCGCCCGTTCCGCTGACGGCCGCCGAGGAGTGGAGAGGACGCTCCCCCCATCGACCCTGATCGCCGTGCGGGCGGGGCCTCCATCGGCGTGCGGCACGGGCCGGCCACCGGCTTCGCGCCGGCCGTCTCCGTGCGGTTTTCGTGGCAAGCAGACGGAGAAGTGATGGTCAAGACTTGCACATGAACGCTTGTGGGCCTTTGTGCGGCGGCAGATCATTGGCCGAATCCCGCCCGTCCCACGAGCACGCAGGAGCTCCAGGTGGCCGCTGGCCCAATAACGTCCGAGCTTGCCGACGCGCCGACAGCGGCCCGGACGGAGCGGCAGAAGCTGCGCAAGCACTTCGGCCGCTTCGACATCCTTTTCTTCCTCCTGTGCACCATCGTCGGGGTGGACACCATCGGCACGGTGGCCTCGTCCGGTGCCGAGGCGTTCACCTGGCTCATCGTGCTGGCCGTCGTGTTCTTCGTGCCCTCCGCACTGCTGACCGCCGAGCTGGGGGCCGCGTTTCCCGACGAGGGCGGCCCCTACATCTGGACCAGCCGCGCCTTCGGGCGTCTCGCCGGTGCCGTCAACAACTTCCTGTACTGGATCACCAACCCGGTGTGGCTCGGCGGCACGCTCTCCGTTTCCGCGGTCACGGCCTACACCACCTTCTTCAACGACGGAAAGGACCTGAGCACGCCGGCGTTCTACGCCTTCACCCTCGTGTTCGTCTGGGTGGGCGTGCTCGCCGCGATCCTCTCCTTCGACGTCGGCAAGTGGATTCCCACCATCGGCGCCTGGAGCCGGTTCGTCCTGCTCGGCCTGTTCACCGTCACCGTCGTGGCGTACGGCGTGAAGCACGGCCTGCACGGTTTCGGCGTCGGCGACTTCTCCCCGACCTATGCGGGTTTCGTCCTCCTGGTGCCTGTCCTGATGTTCAACTACGTCGGTTTCGAGCTGCCCAACACCGCCGGCGAGGAGATGACCGACGCCCAGAAAGACGTTCCTTACGCCATCTTCCGCAGCGCCGGCCTCGCCGTCGTGCTGTACGCGCTGCCGATCCTCGGCATCCTCCTCGTCCTGCCGGTCAAGGCCATCACCGGCCTCGGCGGATTCATCGACGCGATCCGGCAGGTCTTCACCGTGTACGGCGGCCACGTCGGCGCCGACGGCACCGCCACGCTCAGCGGCGCAGGCAGCCTGCTCGGGGACCTCGCCGCGATCATGTTCATCCTCACCGTGCTCTCCTCCGGCGTCACCTGGGTCATGGGCTCCGACCGCGCCCTCGCCGTCTCCGGCTACGACGGCGCCGCGCCCCGCTTCCTCGGCGTCATCTCCAACCGGTTCGGCACCCCGGTACGGGTCAACATCCTCAGCGGGCTGGTCTCCACCCTCGTCCTCGTCCTGGCCCACGAACTGACCGACGGCAGCGCCGCCAAGCTCTTCGGCGCCGTCCTCGGCCTCGCCATCTCCACCACCCTCATCAGCTACCTGGGCATCTTCCCGGCGCTCGCGGTACTGCGCCGCAAGGCCCCGGACGTCCCGCGCCCCTACAAGGCGCCCTTCCCCCGCACCATCAGCGTGGTCCTCACCCTGCTCGTCCTGTTCGCCGGCCTGCAGCTGGTCGCCCCCGGGCTCGGCGACCACTGGTTCGGCTCCGACTACAGGCCGGACGGCTGGAGTTACGGCGAGCGCGGGAAGTACCTGCTGACGGAGGCCGTCCCGCTCGCCGGGTTCATGCTCCTCGGCGTGCTCTTCTGGGCTCTGGGCAAGCCGACGCGCACGGCATCCGCCGCCAAGGAGTAGCGCACGCGTCGCCCTGCCCATGGGCGGGCTCAACAGCTGGGAGCCGTCCATGGGTTCCGGCCAGCTAAGCGGGACGCCAACACCATCGAGTCAACGGCCTGCTCCGTGCCCACGCCCCGCTCGCTGTCACCGCGCTGGTCAGTGGCCCCGGGCCACGGGGGCGGCGGGGCACGCGAGCGGCCCAGGCACACTCCCCGCACGGCATCGCCGGCGTCCCGCATCGTCCATCGGCCCGCCCGGCAGACCGGCGAGCCTCCCTCGCCGGTCTGCCGTGCGGCCCCCCCCCGTGTCACTGGTTCGCGCCGCTCCCCTCCGGCAAGGTGCCGGTTCGGGCCACGTCGGCGTACCACCGCGCGCTGGCCTTGGGGATGCGCTTGCCGGTCGGGTAGTCGACGTAGACGGCACCGAAACGCTTGCTGTAGCCGTAGCCCCACTCGAAGTTGTCCAGCAGGGACCACAGGAAGTAGCCCCGCACGTCGGCGCCGGCCACCATCGCGCGGTGCACGGCTGCCAGGTGGCCGTGGAGGTAGTCGATGCGTTCGGGGTCGGCCACCTCGCCCTCCGGGTTCACGTAGTCGTCGAACGCGGCCCCGTTCTCGGTGATCATCACAGGCAACGCGGGGAAGTCTTCCTTGAGCCGCATCAGCAGGTCGTACAGGCCGCTCGGGTCGACCGCCCAGCCCATCGCGGTCGTACTGCCCGGCGGCCGGTGGAAGGCGACGTTGTCGGCGGCAGGCCAGGGGCTGTGCTCGCTGGCCCCGTGGCCGTCGGAGCCGTGGCTGGCCTCGCCAGTGGCGGCGGAAACGAGTGTGGGTGAGTAGTAGTTGACGCCCAGGAAGTCCAGCGGCTGGTGGATCGTGGCGGTGTCGCCGTCCCGTACGAAGGACCAGTCGGTCAGGCCGGCCGTGTCCTGGAGGAGATCCTGCGGATACTGGCCCTCCAGTACAGGGCCGGTGAAGACGCGGTTGGCCAGGGCGTCGATCCGGCGGGCCGCGTCGACGTCCTCGGCGGACTCGGTCAGCGCGCGGACGTGGTGGATGTTGAGCGTGATGGACGCCTGCGCCCGGGAGGGCAGTTCGGCGCGCAGCGCCTGAACGGCCTTGCCGTGGGCGAGGTTGAGGTGGTGCGCCGCGCGCAGGGCCGCGACCGGGTCGGTCCGTCCGGGGGCGTGGACGCCCGAGCCGTATCCGAGGAAGGCGCTGCACCAGGGCTCGTTGAGGGTGATCCAGGTCTTCACCCGGTCCCCCAGCGCATGTGCCGCAAGGGCCGCGTAGTCGGCGAACCGGTCCGCGGTGGCGCGCTCCGGCCAGCCGCCGGCGTCCTCCAGCTCCTGCGGCAGGTCCCAGTGGTACAGCGTGACGACGGGTTCGATGCCCTTCTCCAGCAGTGCGTCGGTCAGAGCGCGATAGAAGTCGAGTCCTCTTTCGACGGCCGGGCCGCGGCCGGTCGGCTGCACGCGCGGCCACGACAGGGAGAACCGGTAGGCGCTCACGCCGAGGTCCGCCATGATCGCGACGTCCTCGCGCCAGCGGTGGTAGTGGTCGGTGGCGACGTCACCGGTGTCACCGTTGCGCACCCGGCCGGGTGTGTGCGAGTACGTGTCCCAGATCGAAGGGGTGCGTCCGTCCACGGCGGCGGCACCCTCGATCTGGTACGCGGCGGTCGCCGTACCCCAGGTGAATCCCTGCGGGAACCTGAGGACGGCGGTGTTCTCCGGGGCGGGCGCGACACGTCGGGTTGCGGTGGTCACGTGGGTCCTTCCAGATGTGCTGCGGGGCGGGAGGGGCGAGGCGGGGTGGCCGGTGAGGAGGGCCGCGGCAGAGCGGCAGGGTGCTCATCCCTTGACCGCTCCCTGCATGATCCCGCCGACGATCTGGCGGCCGAAGATGACGAACATGGCGAGCAGGGGCAGCGTGCCGAGCAGAGCGCCCGCCATGATCAGCGACTGGTCGCGCACGTATCCCGCGCTGAGCTGGGTGAGGGCGACGGGCACCGTCGGATTGGTCATGTCGAGCACGATGAAGGGCCAGAAGAAGTCGTTCCAGGCGTGCACGAACGTGATCATGAACAGCACGGCCATGGGAGGCCGGGCGATCGGCAGCACGATGCTCCAGAAGATGCGCAGGGAGTGCGCACCGTCCACCCGGCCGGCCTCGACGAGTTCGTCGGGCAGCGCCTCGGACAGGTACTGCCGCATGAAGAACACGCCGACGGCGCTGACCAGTGTGGGGAAGATGACGGCGGGCAGCTTCTGCCCCCAGCCCAGCTCGGTCATCATCATGAACAGCGGTACGACACCGAGTTGGGGCGGCACCATCATGGTGCCGATGACGAGCATCAGCAGGATGTTGCGGCCCTTGAAGCGGAGTTTGGCGAACGCGAAGCCGGCGAGGGTGGCGAACAGCACCGTGGACAGGGCGATCACGCCGGCCACGATCAGGCTGTTGAGCATGGCCTTGCCCAACGCGGCGTCCTGCCAGGCCTTGCCGAGGTTGTCCAGGAGGTGGGGTCCCGGCAGGAACGGAGGAGGTGTCTGGGTGACGCGCGTGTTGTCGGTCGACGCCGCCACCATCGTCCAGTAGAGCGGGAAGAGGGAGAACAGGGCCGCGAGCCCCAGCAGGATGTAGGCGACGGGACCCGCGTGGTGCTGGCGTCCGGCACCCGGGTGCCGGAACAGTCGTCGGCGCCGTTCGCCGGACGGGGTGGCCTTCCGGGTCTTCCGCCCGGTCCCGGGGCGCGCGTCCGCCGTCTGGACCGGGATGCTGTCTGTGGTCATGGAAACCTCCCGGTCAGGCCTTGCGCGCGGTGACGCGCTTGACGACTCGTTGGACGACGAACACGAGAATGAGCAGCAGGAACATCGCCCAGGCGACCGTGGCGGCCCGGCCCATCTGGTAGTTCTTCCAGCCCTCCTCGTACAGCAGCAGTCCCAGCGTCTGGTACTGGTTGTCCGCTCCCCCGGTGATGCCGTTCGGGCCCTGGCCGAAGATCAGGGGCTCACCGAAGAGCTGGGTGGCGCCGATCGTGGACAGGACGATGGTGAACACGATGGTGGAGCGGATGCCGGGGACGGTGACCTTCAGGAACTGCTGCCACCGCGAGGCGCCGTCGATGGCCGCGGCCTCGTAGCGGTCGCGCGGGATGGCCTGCATCGCCGCGAGGTAGAGCAGGGCGTTGTAGCCGGTCCAGCGCCAGATGACGATCGAGGAAATGGCCGTCTGCGCGGCCCACTTGTTGTTCTCCCAGTCGATGTTGTCGACTCCGAGCAGGCTCAACATCCAGTTGATCATGCCGAAGTCGCGTTCGAAGAGCATCGTGAACACCAGGGCAGCGGCACCCACCGACGTGGCGTACGGCGTCAGCGCGGCGACGCGGAAGAACGTCGAGCCGCGCAGCCGGTAGTTGAGCAGGTGGGCCAGCCCGAGCGCCATCAGCAGCTGCGGCACGGTCGACAGGACGCCGATGGTGATGGTGTTGAGGAGCGCGTTCCAGAAGCGATCGTCGTCCCACAGCGCCGTGTAGTTGTCGAAGCCGACCCACTCCATGAGGTTCAGGGTGGACAGTTCGACGCGGTGCAGGGAGATCCACGAGGTGTAGATGAGCGGGTAGAAGCTGAAGGCGGCGAAGACGACGAAGAACGGGGCGATGAACGCGTACGGCGCGCCGCGGACGTCGAGGCGGTGCAGCAGCGTACTGCGCCGCTGACGGTCCCCGCCGGTGCCGGTCCCGGCCGGCAGGGCGGTGCCGGGCGCACCGTCTGGGGATGTCGAGGTGGAGATGGCCACCGGAAGGCGTCCTTCCTGGAGGATGAGGGAGGCGGGCAGGGGGCCCGGCGGCCCACACGGGCCGTGTGGGGCGCCGGGCTGCTGCGGAGGACGGACAACGGGGCCCGAGGTCAGCCGGCGGCCTTCTCGATGCGCGTCTCAGTGGTCTTCCATGCCTCGTTCGAGCTCTTGTTCTGCGCCTCGATCAAGGTCAGGCCCTGCGAGAAGATGTCCTTGATGGTGCCGTCCTTGCGGCCGAGCACCTGCTCGTCGGGGATCTCCTGGGCCGCGGCACTGAAGATCTTGCCGATGGGCGCGCCACTGAAGTAGTCCGACTTGGCATCGACCACTTCGGGCAGGGACAACGCGGTCTGCGACGAGGGGAAGTTGCCGATCTTCTTGAAGAGGTAGGCCTGCTGCTCGGGGGCGGTGAGCCAGGCCACGAGCTCCTGCGCCTCCTTCTTGACGGGGCTCTTCTCCATCACGCCGAGGAACGCTCCGCCCCAGTTGGCGCCCTTGGGCGCCTTGGCGACGTCCCACTTGCCCTTGTTCTTCGGGCCCGCCTTCTCGCTGATGTGCGCGAGCATCCACGCCGGGCAGACGGTGGTGGCGAAGGTGCTGTTGGCCAGGCCGGGGTCCCAACCGGGCTGGAACTGGCGGAGCTTCGCGGTCAGGTCGGACGTGGCCGCCTCGGAGGCCAGCTTCCACGCGTCCTTCACGACAGGGTTGGTGGCGTAGATCAGCTCGCCCTCCTTGTCGTAGAACTGCTGGGAGTTGCCGTAGATCATGGCGTTGAACAGTCCGCTGGAGCTGTCCATGAAGGCGACCTTGTCGGCCTTCGACTTCTGCTTGAACCGCTTGCCCGTGTCGACGTACTTCGACCAGTCGCCCTCCCACAGCTTGGCGACCTCGTCGCGGTCGGTGGGCAGGCCGGCCTGTTGGAAGAGGTCCTTGCGGTAGCAGACCGCCATCGGGCCGATGTCGGTGCCGAGGCCGATGACCTTCTTGTCCGCGGTGGTGACCTGGCTCTGCTTCCACGGAAGGAAGTGGTCCGTCCCGGTGACGCCGGCCAGGTCGACGAACTTGTCCTTCTGCGTGTCGGACAGTTCCTTGGCCCGACCAATCTCTATGCCCTGGATGTCCTTCAGTCCGCTGCCGGCTGCCAAGTGGGTCTGCAGGGCGGTGTAGTAGGTCTGCTCGTCGCCCGCGACGTCCGCCTTGATGACGACGTTCGGGTGTTCCTTCATGTACTGGTCCAGCAGACCGGTCTCCTTGAAGCCCATGACGCCGAAGAGCCCCATGGTGATGGTGACCTTGCCGTCCTTCTTCCCCCCACCGGTCCCCCCGTCGCTGCCCCCGCAGCTCACGACCAGACCGAGAGCCGACACAGCTGACACGGCGGCCACGACTCTCGTACGCGACTTCCTTCGGAGCTTGTTCATTTCGTCCTCCTAGCGGCGGCGCTGACGCACCGGAGTTCGAGCCCCACGGTCCGCTCCGTAGGCACGATTTGTCCGGTGGGTACGTTCCCAAACTGCGATGGGAACGTTCCCACTCAGGACCTCGAAGCCTGGCCGCCGCGAAAGGTGTCTGTCAAGAAGTCGAATCCACTTCGTTGCGGGAGGGTGTCCTGCCTCCACGCTCCGACCCTGCGGACGCCAGGCGCCGTCTGACACAATGCGCGCAGGTGAGAGCCGTCCGGGCACCGCAGAACGAGGGAGGCGTCATGGGGGGCAGGCAACGCCCGACCATCAAGACCGTGGCCGCGCGCGCCGGTGTCGGACGCACGACGGTTTCACGAGTCATCAACGGCTCGGAGCTCGTCAGCGAGAAGGCCAGGGCCGCCGTGCTCGCCGCCATCGCCGAGCTGAACTACGTACCGAACTCGGTTGCCCGGGGACTGGTGACGAGCAGGACGAACTCCGTGGCCCTCGTGATCCCCGAGTCGGCGAGCAGGCTGGGCTCGGAACCCTACTTCTCGGCGGTTATCCGCGGGGTCAGCACCGCCCTCGCCGAGACCCGGACACAACTGCAACTGGTGCTCGTGCGCGACCAGGCCGAGCGGGACCAACTCACCGAGTCGGTGGCCGAGCGGCGTGTCGACGGGGTGCTCCTGGTGTCGGTGCACGAGCACGATCCGTTGCCGGGGCTGCTGGAGGACATGGGGCTGCCCACGGTCCTCGCCGGGCGCCGCTCCCCCGACGAGTCCCTCAGCCACGTGCACTCCGACAACACCGGCGGGGCCGCGACAGCGGTCAGCCACCTCCTCTCGCGGGGGCGTCGGACGGTCACCACCATCAGCGGACCGCTCGACATGGACGTGGCGCGCAGCAGGCTCCAGGGCTGGCGCGAGACCCTCGAGAAGGCGGGCCACGAGGCCTCGGACCGGCTCGTGGCCTCGGCAGACTTCACCGAGGAGGGCGGCGAGGCCGCGATGCGTTCACTCGTTGAACGAGTCCCGGAACTCGACGCCGTGTTCGTCGCCTCGGACGTCATGGCGGCGGGGGCGCTGGCGGAACTGCGCAGGCAAGGCAGGCGCGTCCCCGACGACGTGGCCGTGGTCGGATTCGACGACTCCATCATCGCCCGGCACAGCAATCCGCCCCTCACCACCGTGCGTCAGCCCGTCGAGGAGATCGGCAGCATGATCGCCCACATCCTTCTGGAGGAGATCGGCGATCCCGAGGAGCCGCGTCGGCACGTCACGCTTCCCACGGAGCTGGTCGTCCGCGAATCGTCTTGAGCCCAACAAGGCTCTGTTCGCGTCGCACCGGGCACTGGTGCCGCCATGTCCCTGTCGGCGGTGCTGCCGGCCAGGTGCGCCGCGCACCCTCGCCGCCCTGCGCTACTCGGATCAGCTCCGCCCTCAACGGCGCACGCGGCGCCGCCCGCCGGGTGCACGCCGACCGGCTCCGTGCACCGCTCCCACACGCACTCACATGGTCAGGCAACTGCGCATCCGGCCTGGACGCCGGGGCCATGGCGTTCCTGAGTTTCAGGAGCCGCCGAGGTCGTACTCATCGATCGGCCGTTCCTTCCAAACATGGTCACCGCCATACATTCCCGACCCCACCTCCGCAATGAAGTCCGTGATGCCAGGCGGAAGCCATCTACTGAACGTGACCAACAGTTCATGCACCTGTCGCAGGCGCTTGGTCAGAGCATCCGTTGACCCCTCGTCGTAACCGGAGGAGATGCGGAAAACGTCGAATGCATCAAGGATGCCGAGAACGATGACGGCCAGCCCTGTGCGAACTTCCAGCCGATGACCGAGGCTGTAACGCAGGGCACGTTCTATTCCATTGGTGGAGAGCAGCAGCAGTTCTGCCTCCTGCTCGAAACTGCTCCCGCGCCATGGACGATCGAGATCGCGAAGATGCAGACCGCATTCTTCGTAGGAATCTCCCAGCTCTCCCAGTATTTTCGCCGCTCTCCCTGGGCCCAGCTGTCCCTTCCGCCGTTCACTGGCCATCGACGCGGTCAGCCAGAGGGATGAGAATCTCGGCCCAATTCTGGTCTGCGCGCCCACGCTCCGGAAAAGATCGAGGTACGCGTCCGGAAGATCCATGCTTCGACTGATCGAATCCTCGGCGAGGACACTTCGCCGCAGGCACAACTCTCTGGCAAGGGGGTCGGGCCCCAGGGAACGGAGTCGGTGGTCCCAACCCGTTGAGAGGCGATCGGCAACTTCCTGCAGCCTGATCCTTGTATCAAGGTTGCAGTCGGGCGGCGTCACCTCCTCCAAGTGGGTCGCAAGCCAGGCGATTTCAAGAAAGAATTTGTTGGAGCTTGTCTCGAGGCAGTTGCGGAAGGCCGCCTCCAGTGCCCGTGGAACTTTCGCCTCGTGTCGGAATGACGGCGCCAGCATTCCGGACAGCGCAGTCCACTGCAGATGCACTCCCTTGGCGGCGACGTCCATCACAACACGACGGACAAGGGATTCGAGCACGTCTTGTCGGAGCTCCACGACGTCCACTGACCTCAACAGAACATCCAGAACGTTTGACTGCGCTCCCTCGAGCTCTTCGCATCGGCTCAGCAGTCTGCGTACAGCCCGGCTTCCGCCGTTGCGCGTGTTGATGTCACAGATACTTATGCATATTTGCGCAAGGATTTCCCATTGACCTTCGCGCATATATGGGAAGAGGACGTCTGCCAGTGCCTCCGGGGTTTCGTGATTACGGTTCAGAAACCAGGCAGCGAAGTATTCACGGAAGCTCTGGTGAGTAAAGTTGAAGTATTCTTCCCCCCGGATTCCGGTGCCAACGTCCGTGAACATCCACGCACGTCCGCGGCAAACGTTCAGCATCTCATCGACGAACGCCCTGGCTTGTTCGGCATCCATGCCCCTGTCGTCCAGATAGCGGTCCAGTAGGTCATGGACATCATCCTCGGTGAAACCGGCCCGGTATGCCGGGTCGGTCAGTACCGGATAGGCAAGCTCCGAGAGTGCGATCTTGACAACTTGCAGGTCGACGATATTCCCAACTACCCCGCGATGCAGATCCCACTCACCCAGCAGGAGATCCGCGCATTTACTGTACAATTCCGGACGACTGCGCGGAATGTAATTGTATCCCGACCTCCGATAGAGCACACACATGAATGCGAGCATCAGGGGATTGCTACGCAAGTCGCGTATGGAACCACTCTGCTCGATGAAGTGCTCCACGGCCCTGCTGACGGCCGGCGGAACAAGTTCTCCGGTCAGGGAGAACCAGTTCCTGACGTAGTGTTGCACCTGCGGGTCCGTGAAGGGGTGAAGTTTGTAGACGCGAAACATCGGTCCCTGCAGACGTGCCGCTTCATATCCCACGCGTCTGGAGGTGACCACGATGGTGGACAGTGGATACAGCCTGCTGACGGATTCAATCACCTCCGAAGCAAGCCTTCGATTCTGCGGATTGAGCAGCTCATCGAGACCGTCGAAGAACAGGACGGCGGATCCGTCGAGTAGCAGCTCTTCCACCAGCGCTCGCGGGAGGGGAGTGTTGTATCGCTCGGCAAGCCGCTTCTCGATCGCGCCAATGACGGAGAATCCGGAGCGGGATATATCGAGTTCCTTCATCACGAGATAGAAGGGAACTCGCTTTCGCTCGTTCAGCAGTCGCAGAGCCAGTATCGCCGTGGTAGTCGACTTTCCCGCTCCCGGATCTCCCAGGATGACCGTTCTATTGACTCGCTCGAGCATTTGGTTGATTGAAATGATCGAAGAACCCTGCCGGTTCGTGGGCTGCTCGAAATCAGGCTCCACATAGAGGTCGGCATAGTGAACAGTGGTTCTATTCTTGAGGTCCGGCAGCACCACTCTCTCGTGGATACCGTTGAACGCAACGCTATAGCCCTCGATCATGCGTCGACGGGTTTCCGCATCGATACGTCCGGGTGCAGTGAGCAGTGCGACGTACTTCTCGGTGCTCTCCAATGTGGCTTGTATGAGAGTCTGCTGCGCCCAGTTGACAACCTGCACCGTCGCCTTGGTCTTGTTCACCAGAACTTCCGCAGCCCCCGCCGCGTGTGAGCCCAGAACCGTGAACAGAACTTCGGCATACTGGTTCAGAGCCACATCTCTGCCGCCCGACTCAGAAAAAGTGTGCCGAAGTTCGCTACGCAGGGCGACCTTCAACTTGTCGCGCGCTGCGGTATTTTCCAGTATCTCGGCAGCGACGAGTTGCTGAGTTATCGCCCTGAGTGTCGGCGTCTCCAGGAACGCTCCGACTTGCTCGAGATTTAGCCCCTCCGGCAAATCGTTCAGTGTTCCCAGCAGCGCAGCGGGGCGCCGCTGGACGCTGTCCATGCTTCGCTTATAGCTGATGTACAGGTCGCTTTTCGCAAGACCTCTTTGAGCGAGGTAAGCATAGAGACGGTCGAACAGTGGTTTGATGGCTTGTGCTGCTACGCGCCCGACCAAAATTTCCGCACTCGACATGGCAGCTCCCCACACCCCCGCGCCCCCCGGCGCGAAGAGCCATCGTAACGACATATTTCAAGCAGCGGCCAGGGTTGGCCCAGCCCTCGAGTTGAGGGCCTGGCGGATCATGTCGCGCAGGGCGACCGGGGGCCGCCGGGGGGCGCGGTGGCGGCGGATCTGGCCGGCGGCACCGCCGACGGAAACATCGCAACACCAGTGCCTGCTGACGTACGGGCCCAGCTGAGGGGATGTTCCGGTCCTCCCCGGTCTCAAGGCTTTCGCCGCTCACCGAAAAGGCGACCTCGACGCTGTCATCGCCGGGCTCACGCTGCCCTGGGCTCCGGCGTCGGCGAAGGAAATGCGACCCGGATCAAGATACTCAAGCGGCAGATGCGGCCGTGCCGACTGCAGTGTCCCGAGTAAGCATGTACTGCTCGCGCCTCTGAGGCCTGAAAGCTCGAAAGAATGAGAGAGCAGCACACACTTGCCGCGGTGGCGCCATGACGCGGTGGGCCGCAGTCCGAACTGACCTGCCACTTACCCCGCTTGAGGCGGCCGAATGCGAGACGCCTCAGCTGGACGGCCGGTAGAGTCCGCACGTGCGTTGATCTTCCGGGCGGTGGCCAAGCGCCGCCGCAGACGGTGCGGGCGACCCCGATGCGTTCGGGGTCGCCTGGCTGGCATACCCGTCATCACCACACCGGAGATCACGCAATGACTGTGCAGCAGCCCATCACCTACGACGCGTTCGTCGAACTCGCCGCCGCTGATCCAGCTGTCGTCGGCCTTGTCCTCAAAGGGTCGCAGGCCCACGAGGGCATGAGCACCGAGCACTCCGACCACGACCTGTACGTCGTCCTCGCCGATGGCGCGGCAACGGCCCCCACCCGGTTCACGGGGCACCGCACCCCAGAACTCGACCTCGTCGTCCTCACCGTCGACGAGTTCCGCGTCGCCGCAATGCCCGGCTTCGAGCGGTACGCCCTCGCCCGTGCCCTGATCGTGCTCGACCGGCTCGACGGAGGCATCGCCCAGATCCTGGCCGGCACGGCACAGCTCGACGCTGATGAAGCCTTCCGCCAGGCGGGCCAGTGGCTCGATGCGTACGCCAACTCCCTTTACCGGTCGCTCAAGAACGACCGCGACGGACATCCGCTCGCGGCCCGACTCGATGCCGCCGACAGCATCAGGTTCCTGCTGGAGCTGCTCTTCACTCTCGACCGCCGCCCCCGCCCCTACAACAAGTACCTGCAGTGGGAGCTTGACCGATTCCCGCTGCCGGGCTGGGACACCGGCGTGCTCCTCGACGCTGCGGGCCGCGTTTCACAAACGGGCGACGCGTCCACACAACGTCATCTCTTCACCCAGGTCGAGGCAGTGGCCCGCCGGGCCGGGCACGGCATGGTCGTGGACGCATGGGGTGAGGACTTGCACCTGATGCGACCGCAGGAGTAGCGCCGCACCGAGCAAGATCCCGCACCGCGGGCCCCGGCCCTCTGGCGCCTTGGCAACAGACTCCGACCTTGCCGTTCAAGGTTCGGTGCCGATGACGACTCGCACTTGACCAGCGTTTTCGCAGTGCAGCGAACGTGAGTACGGCCTTCGGCTGGTCCTGTTCCCCGTTCACGGGGGCCGAGGGACCAGTTCGAAGGCCGTGGTGGCGGCCGAGGCGGTGCTGCTGGTTTCTGCTCCACTGTGAGGCGACCGCTTCGGCCACGGGCCGAGCCGAGAGCCGCGGGAGTGTCCGAGGGCGCCCCGTCAGCTGGGCCCCCGGGCGTTCAGCCGGGCGGCTTGGCGCGTCAGGTGGTCGCGCTCGGCGAGGTTGGGTGCCTTCTGGGCCGCGTCGGCGTACAGCCGTGCCGCCGTCGCCAGGTCACCGTCGCGCTCGTGGAGGTACGCCGCCACCGCGGTGTGGCGGGGCAGTGTGTCGTCCAGCGTCGCGAGTGCCGCCAGGCCCGCGCGCGGTCCGTCCGCCTCGCCGACGGCCACCGCGCGGTTGAGCCGGACGACCGGGCTGTCGGTCAAGCCCGCGAGCTCGTCGTACCACTCGACGATCTGCACCCAGTCGGTCTCCTCGGCGGTGGGCGCGTCCGCGTGGAGTGCCGCGATGGCGGCCTGGGCCTGGAACTCGCCCAGCCGGTCGCGGGCGAGGGCCGCCTGCAGGATCTCGACGCCCTCGGCGATCGACGCGGTGTCCCACCGGCCGCGATCCTGCTCGGCGAGCGGCACCAGGCTGCCGTCGGGCGCGGTCCGCGCGGCGCGACGGGCGTGGTGGAGCAGCATGAGGGCGAGCAGCCCCGCCACCTCGGGGTGGTCGATCGCGGCCGCGAGCTGCCGGGTGAGCCGGATGGCCTCGGCGGCGAGGTCGACGTCGCCGGAGTAGCCCTCGTTGAAGACCAGGTAGAGGACGCGCAGCACGGTGGCGACGTCGCCGGGCTGGTCGAACCGCACGCCGGAGACGGTGCGCTTGGCCCGGCTGATGCGCTGCGCCATGGTCGCCTCGGGCACCAGGTAGGCCTGGGCGATCTGGCGGGTGGTCAGCCCGCCCACGGCGCGCAGCGTGAGCGCGACCGCGGACGACGGCGTCAGCGACGGGTGGGCGCACAGGAAGTAGAGCTGGAGCGTGTCGTCCGCCGCGGGCGCGGGCCCCGGCGCCGGCTCCTCGTCGACGCTCTCCTCCCGTCGGCGGCGGGCGGTGTCCGCGCGGGTCGCGTCGAGGAACTTGCGCCAGGCCACGGTGACCAGCCAGCCCTTCGGGTCCCGCGGCGGGTCGGCCGGCCAGACGCGGACCGCCTCGACCAGCGCGTCCTGCGCGGCGTCCTCGGCCGCCGCGAAGTCGGCTCCGCGGCGGACGAGGATTCCGAGCACGCTCGGCGTGAGGCTCCGGATCAGGACCTCGTTCATCCGGGAGGTCACTCCGTGATGGTGGGCGACACGCCGTAGAACGGGCGCAGCTCGAGCCACTCGTGGATCGGCTTCCCGCCCGCCCCCGGGGCGGCTGACAGTTCCCCGGCCAGCTCGATGGCGCGCTCGTAGCTGTCGACGTCGATCACCATCCAGCCGGCGATGAGGTCTTTGGTCTCGGCGAACGGGCCGTCGGTGACCGGCGGGCGCCCCTCGCCGTCGTACCGGACGAACGTCCCCTCGGGGGCGAGCGCCTGGCTGTCGACGAACTCGCCGGTCTGCTCGAGCCGTGCCGCGAAGTCGTTCATGTACTGCACGTGGTCCGAGATCTCCTCCGGCGTCCACTTGTCCATGGGCACGTCGTTGACCGCAGCCGGGGCGCCGCGGTAGTGCTTGAGCAGCAAGTACTTGGCCATCACAATTCTCCTCGATGCTGATGCGACCCATTCTGGTCGCGTTCACAGCGGGGACGGAGCCAGTCACGGGTTCTCGACATCACTGCCCGACTTTTTCTGGGCTCTCGTGGATGAGCCTGTGCCGACGGGCGGCGGGCGGACTGCGCACAGTTCGAGGTCGTGCTGGAGAGGATCCGCGTTTCGCGCATCGGGCCGGGCAGGCCGCGCACGAAGCCCGACAGCCTCGCGGCCGACAGGGATACAGGAACAGTCCGTGCCGCACAGTTCGCGCTGCACCTACAACACCAAGAAGCCGGTCCACCGACGGCCTGTCGTCAGGACGCGGATGCCGTCACGCCTCGCGGTCTTCTTCCGGGCTCTCCGAGTACAGCGGCAACGCCGTGGTGACTTCGAAGCCGCCTTCCGGTCGGCGACCCGCATCCAGATCACCGCCGACCGAGTGGGCGCGTTCACGCATACCGATGAGGCCGAAGCCGGTGCCCGGCACGAGTGGTGCCGGGGTCTTGCCGGCGCCGTCGTCGGTGACCGTGATGTTCAGCCGGTCCTGCGCGTACACGAGCCGTACGTGTACGGCTGCCGCATCGGCGTGTTTGGTCACGTTGGTCAGGGCCTCCTGCACGATCCGGAACGCCGTCAGGTCCACTCCCGGCGAGAGCCGGCGCGGCTCGCCTTCGGTGGTGACGGTGACCTTGAGACCGGCGGATTCGACGGCGGTGACCAGATCGGGGAGCCGGGCGAGTCCGGGAGACGGATCCAGAGGCGTGTCGGGGTCGTTCGGCTGGCGCAGCAGGCCGACGGTGGCCTTCAGCTCGCGCAGGGCGGAGGAGGTGGTACCGGCGAGGTCGGCGAGGATGGTCCGGGTCAGGTCGGGGCTGGTGTCCGCCAGGTGCGCGGCGGTGCCCGCTTGGGCGTTGGCCAGGGCCAAATGGTGGGCAACGACGTCGTGGAGCTCGCGGGCGATGCGCATCCGCTCTTCTGCAACTCGGTGCCGCGCCTCCTCCTCGCGGGTCCGCTCGGCGTACTCGGCGCGGGCCTGCTCAGCCTCGGCGCGGGCCTGAACGGCCTGCACGTAGGCGCGCCGCAGCCGGACCGCACCTCCGGTGACGACCGGCAGCAACACCCAGGCCGTGGGAGCGATCGTCCGGTAGGCCAGCGGATGGTCGGCGGGGTCCGCGATCACTGCGGTCGTGACCAGCTGGATCAGGACGGCGAGGGTGAAGACGCGGGTGGTCTTCCGGTCGGTGCCGAGGGCCAACCAGTAGAGCGCGGCCATGACCGGCGCCATGATCAGCGGAGTGAGCAGGTATCCCAACCCGCTGGCCGCCCCCACGCAGGCCGCGGTCACGAGGACGGCTATGCGGGGGTGGCTGCGCTGCCAGAGCAGCGTGGTGCAGGAGATTCCCGCCAGGAGCACGGCGGGCCACAGCCTCCCCGGTTGTCGTGAGCCGGGTACCGTGAGTTCGCTTCCCGCGAGGAAGACGGCCAACAGCATCACCGCCGTCACCGCATCCGCGACCCGGGGGTGGCCCTCCGCGTATCGCTGCACGTAGGCGGCCATCGGGTTCTCCCATCGGAGTGATCTGGGGCCATGGTGGGGGCCACCACGCGTAAAGCGCCAACGACGGCACCCGTGGTCGCGCGGGGGCCCTCGTCGGCGCCTGGACGGTCACACGCGAGCCGATTCCCATTCGGTGGCGTCGACTTGCGCGGGGACGGCGGAGGGCTGGTGGCTGAGCGCCTCGCCCTCCACGTCCACCGTGGGCAGGACCTTGTCCAGCCAGCGGGGCATCCACCATGCCTTCCGGCCGAGCAGCGCGAGGACGGCCGGGACGAACGCCATGCGGACGACGAACGCGTCGAACAGGACGGCGATGGCGAGTCCGAAGCCGATCATCTTGATCATGGATTCGCCGGCGCCGACGAACCCGGAGAACACCGCCATCATGATCAGCGCGGCGGCCACCACGACCCGGGCGCTGTACCGGAACCCGGTGACGACCGCCTGGCCCGGCCCGTCGCCGTGGACGTACGCCTCCCGCATCCGGGCGACGAGGAAGACCTGGTAGTCCATGGCCAGTCCGAAGACGATACCCACCAGGAAGATCGGCATCAGGCTCATGATGGGGCCGGTCGTCTCCACGCCGAGGAGCGAGGCGCCCCAGCCCCACTGGAAGACCGCGACGACGGAACCGAGAGCCGCGAGCACCGACAGGAGGAAGCCGACGGCCGCCTTGATCGGCACGAGGACGGAGCGGAAGACCACCATCAGGAGCAGGATGGCCAGGCCCACCACCACGACGAGGTAGGGGACCAACGCGCTCTGTGTCTTCTGCGCCATGTCGATGTTCAGCGCGGTCGTGCCGGTCACCTCGAAGCTCGCACCTCCGGTGGCGGACTCGGTGGCTGGGCGTTCGTCCCGGATGGTCTGGACGAGGTCCTTCGTCTTCGTGCTGGTCGGCGCGGTGGACGGGACGGCGGAGAAGATCGCGGTGTCGCCCGCGGCGTTGAACCGGGCGGCCGAGACGGAGACCACTCCCCCGGTGGCGCCGATCTTGTCTTCGACGACCTTGACGGCGGCCTGCGGGTCGTCGGCGCCCTTGGCGTCCACGACGATGGTCAGCGGGCCGTTGAAGCCGGGGCCGAAGCCCTTGGCGAGGTCGTCGTAGGCGCGTCGCTCGGTGGTGGAGGTGGGCTTGGCCTCGTCGCCGGTCGTGCCCAGCTGAAGGTCCATGACGGGTACCGCGAGGGCGCCCAGGCCCGCGACGGAGGCGAGGAGGATGGGGACGGGGCGGCGCAGCACGAACCGGGCCCAGCGGCTGCCGCCGTTGTTCTCGCCGCCTTCCTCGATGCTCCCGCGCTTGCGGGCCTTGCGGGACAGGACGGCGTTGGGCCAGAAGCCGAGCAGGGCCGGGACCAGGGTGAGCGCGATGATGACCGCGACGACGACCGCTCCCGCGGCGGCCATGCCCATCTTCGTGAGCATCGGGATGCCGACGACGGAGAGTCCGGCCAGCGCGATGACGACGGTGAGGCCGGCGAACACCACCGCGGAGCCGGCGGTGCCGGTGGCCATGCCTACGGCCTCCTGGGGCGCGTGTCCCTTGGCGCGCTCCTCGCGGTAGCGGGAGACGATGAACACCGCGTAGTCGATACCGCACGCCAGACCGAGCATCGCGGCGAGGGTGCCGGTCGTCGCGGACAGGCCGAATGTGCTCGCGAGCGCCAGGATCGAGGCCATGGAGACGCCGACACCGATGATCGCGGTCAGCAACGGGAGCCCTGCGGCGGTCAGCGAGCCGAAGGTGATCACCAGCACGAAGGCGGCGATGACGATCCCGATCACTTCGGCCGAGCCGCCCGCGGCGGGCTGGGTCGCCAGCGCGCTGCCGCCGACCTCGACAGTCAGGCCCGAATTCCGGGCCTGCTCGATGGCGTCCTCAAGTGCCTTCTTGGCAGCGTCGGTGAGGTCGTCGGCCTTCACCTTGTAGGTGACGGTCGCATACGCGGTGGAGGCGTCCTTGCTCACCGCCTGCGCCCGGAAGGGGCTGACGGCACTGGCGACCTGGCTCTCGTCGGCCGCCTCGTCCACGAACTTCTCGATGGTCGCCCGGTTCTCCGCCGCGGTGACCTTCTGCCCGTCCTCGGCGACGAAGACGACCCGGGCGTTCGCCCCGTCCGCCTTCGCCCCGGGAAAGCGCTGCTCCATCAGGTCGAAGGCCCTCTGGGACTCGATCCCCGGCATGGAGTTGTTCTGCTCGGCCGAAGCGGGTGCCGTGACAGCGCCGAAGCCGACCGCGCCCAGCACCCCCATCCACAGAAGGACGGCGAACCAGCGTCGTTGGAAGGCCAGACGGCCTAGTCGGTAAAGGAAGGTAGCCACGGGTGGGAGGACTCCACATCTGATCTCGGGGACCTCACCAGACTCCCCGGGCGGACGCCTCCCGTCGTCGTGCACCTGCCGACATTTCCGTTGCTGCGAACGCACTACGTCAAGCCCCGCGCCTCATCCTGACGTCTACCCGACAGCTACCCGACGTCAGCCTGCAGGCGTACGTGTGCCCGGCAGCTCATCGGTGGCGTCGGCACGATCCGGCCCGCGGGCGGATGACGTTCCCCGACATGGTGCCGTCCTGGCCGGGGCACACGTTCGACCCCGAGCATGCCGCGGCCGTGGATCCGATCGACACACGGAGGCCGTCCGTCCCGCACCTCTCCGGAGGCGATTCCCGCACGGCGGGGCGCCAGCCCCGCATGCCAAACGCTGGGCTGGGCAGAGGCTTGAGCCGAACAGGGGCCTTCACGATGGAGGCCGGACAGCCCGACGCCCGGAACGGGCGTCGGACGTCTCACCGCTGGTGTGCCGCCCGGCAGCGGTGTGCGCGGGCGGCTCCCGCCCGCGCAGCGGCCGTCAACGCACGGGCACCGCGAGGTACTTGTACTCCAGGAACTCCTCGATACCGACCCGGCCGCCCTCACGGCCCAGACCCGACTGCTTGACCCCGCCGAACGGCGCGGCCGGGTTGGAGACGAGACCGGTGTTGACGCCGACCATGCCGACTTCCAGCCGCTCGCCCACACGCAGGGCGCGGTCCAGTCCCTCGGTGAAGACGTAGCCGACCAGACCCCACGGGGTGTCGTTGGCCCGGCGTACGACCTCGTCCTCGTCGTCGAAGGTGAGGATCGCCGCCACCGGCCCGAAGATCTCCGTGTCCATCAACCGGCTGCCCGGGTCCACGCCGGCCAGCACCGTCGGCGGGTAGAAACGGCCCGGACCGTCCGGCGTCACACCGCCGACCAGCACCCGGGCACCCCGTTCCACGGCGTCGGCCACCAGCTCCTGCACCTTGGCGCGGCCCGCCTCGTCGATCAGCGGGCCCACGTCCACGCCGTCCCGTGTGCCCGGGCCGACGACGAGCGCCCCCATCCTCGCGGCCAGGCGTTGCGCGAACTCCTCCGCCACCAAGTGGTGCACGAAGAAGCGGTTGGCGGCGGTGCACGCCTCGCCCATGTTGCGCATCTTGGCGGTCATGGCGCCGTCCACGGCCACGTCCAGATCGGCGTCGTCGAAGACGATGAACGGGGCGTTGCCGCCCAGCTCCATGGAGGCTCGTACCACCGTGTCCGCACACTGGGCGAGGAGGATCCGCCCGACCTGCGTGGAGCCGGTGAAGGAGAGCTTGCGGATCCTGCCTCCGCGCAGCAGCGGCTCGATCGCCTCTCCGGCGCGGGAGGTGGTGACGACGTTCAGCACACCGTCGGGCAGGCCCGCCTCCCGCAGGATCCCGGCCAGGGCGAGGCTGGACAGCGGTGTCTGCGGGGCGGGCTTGAGCACCATCGTGCAGCCCGCCGCGATCGCCGGGCCGATCTTGCGGGTGCCCATGGCCAGCGGGAAGTTCCACGGGGTGATCAGCAGACACGGCCCGACCGGACGGCGCATCAGCAGCATCCGGTTTCGGCCGTCCGGCAGCGTGCCGAAGCCGCCGTCGACGCGCACCGCCTCCTCGGAGAACCAGCGGAAGAACTCGGCGGCGTACGCCACCTCGCCCCGCGCCTCGGCCAGCGGCTTGCCCATCTCGGAGGTCATCAGCAGGGCGAGTTCGTCGGTGCGGGAGAGGATGATCTCGTAGGCCCGGCGCAGGATCTCGCTGCGCGCACGGGGAGCCGTACGAGCCCACTCCTCCTGCGCGTCAACGGCGGCGTCCTCCGCGAGCCGGGCGTCCTGCGGGCC
The DNA here is from genome assembly GCF_042714835.1 of Streptomyces sp. NPDC058678. Taxonomy (NCBI): domain Bacteria; kingdom Bacillati; phylum Actinomycetota; class Actinomycetes; order Kitasatosporales; family Streptomycetaceae; genus Streptomyces; species Streptomyces sp. NPDC058678. The sequence continues at coordinate 216,233 of NZ_JBHXSG010000005.1, forward strand.
GGCGTCGGCGACATGGCACAGAATCTCGCCGGTCGCGGGGTCGTCCACGGGCATCGTGGCGCCGCCCTCCGCGTCCAGCCACTTGCCGCCGATGAACAGCTGCTTGGGTACGTCGTTCAGGATGGTCACGTTGTTTCTCCTGGCTGGTCGGCAGCGGCAGCGGGGTCGAGGAGCTCTGCGAGATGGACGGCCCGGGTTCCCCGGCCGCCGGCGAGCCGGTCGAGATGGTCGATCTGGGTGGCGCAGCTGAAGCCGTCGGCCACCACGGTCCGCCGATCGGCGGCCGCCTCGTCGAGGCGGGGTCGCAGCGACAGGTCGGCGACGGCCATCGAGGTGTCGTAGTGCTGTTCCTCGAAGCCGAAGTTCCCGGCCAGACCGCAGCAGCCCTCCGCCTCGGTCACCTTCCGTATGCCGAGGCGGGCCAGCAGATCACGCGGCCGGCGGCTGCCGAAGGTCGCGTACTCGTGGCAGTGCGTCTGGAGCAGTACCGAGTCCGGCAGCGGCGGCGGGCTCCAGTCGGGGGCGGCGAGGTCGGTCAGCGCACCGGTCAGGGTGTGGACGCGGGCTGCGACCCGGCGGGCGGCCTCGGTGCCGAGCAGTTCGGGTACGTCGCGCTTCAGCGCGGCGGCACAGCTGGGCTCGGCCACGACGATCGGCAGCCCGCTGCCCGGACCGCTGTCCAGCTCGGCCACGGTACGGGCCATGACCCGGCGGGCCACCGACAACTGTCCGGTGCTGACCCAGGTCAACCCGCAGCACAGCCCGTCCCGGGGCGCACACGGGATACCGGCGTCGGCCAGCACCCTGCTCGTGGCCCCGGCCACCTGCGGCCGGAACACCCGGGTGAAGCTGTCGACGAACAGCACGGCGGCCGGACCCACCCCACCGGCGGACCGCACCGCCGCGGCGGGCGACGCGGGCAAGGCGTCCCTCAGGACGGCCCGCAGCGCTCGCCGGGAGGCGAAGGGCGGGATGACGCGCCGGCGGGTGATGCCGCCGAGGCGGGCGAGCAGCTTTCCCAGCGGCCCGCGCAGCAGGGCGTTGACCGGCCTCGCGGCGTAACCCGCGAGGGTCGCGGTGAACGGCAGCCAGCCCAGCGAGTAGTGGGAGAGGGGGCGCAGCCGCCCCTTGTAGTGCTGGTGCAGGAACTCGGCCTTGTAGGTGGCCATGTCGACGCCGACCGGGCAGTCGGTGGAGCACGCCTTGCACGACAGGCACAGGTCGAGGGCGTCGCGGACCTCCGTCGAGCGCCACCCGTCCTGGATCGTCTCGCCGCGCAGCATCTCCTGGAGCACTCGCGCCCGGCCCCGGGTGGAGTCGTTCTCGTCGCCGGTGGCCCGGTAGCTGGGACACATCACCCCGCCCGCGGCCGCGTCGGAGCGGCAGCGGCCGACACCCACGCATCGGCGGGCGGCCCCCGCGAAGCCGTCCTCGTCGTGCGGGAAGGTGAAGAGCGTCGGGCGGCCGTCAGGCACCGGCGGGGTGTGCAGGGCCAGGTCCGCGTCGAGCACGGCCGGTGCCACGATGACGCCGGGGTTCAGCAGCCCGTCCGGGTCGAAGACCCGCTTGAAGGCGGCGAACGCCTGGATCATCCGGTGGCTGTACATCACCTCCAGCAGCTCACCGCGGGCTCGCCCGTCGCCGTGCTCGCCGGACAGCGTCCCGCCGTGCTGGACCACCAGCGCGGCCGCCTCCTGAAGGAAACGGCGGGCAGCGACACGTCCGGGGTCCGTGGCGAGGTCGAAGTCGATGCGCACATGGACGCAGCCCGCGCCGAAGTGCCCGTACAGCACCCCGGTCAGCTCGTGCGCGGCCAGCAGCGCTCGGAAGTCCCGCAGGTAGGTGGCCAGTTGGTCCGGCGCGACCGCCGCGTCCTCCCAGCCCGGCCATGACTCACCGCCGTCCACCAGGCGGGCGGCCAGGCCGGCGCCGTCCTCACGGACCCGCCACAGGGAGCGCCGTTCACCGGCGCTCTCCACCAGCCGCCCGTCGGTCATCCGGCCGGCGGCTTTGAGGGCGTCCAGCAGTTCGGCGGCGCGGGAGGTGACCGTGGCCTCGTCCTCGCCGTCGAGTTCGACGTACAGCCAGGCGCGACCATCCGGGAGCCCGGTGACGGAGTCCGGACCGCGTCGGGCGCGCATGGTGGCGACGATGGCCTCGTCCATGCCCTCCACCGCGGTGGGTGACCAGCGCAGGATCTGCGGTACGTCCTCGGCCGCCTCGACGACATCGTCGTAGCCGAGGGCCAGCAGCGCCGAGGCGGGAGCCGTGGCCACCAGACGCACGGTCGCGGCGGTGACGACCGCGCAGCTGCCCTCGGTGCCGACCAGGGCGCGGGCCATGTCGAAGCCGCGCTCGGGCAGCAGGTGCTGGAGCTGGTAGCCGGAGACCTGGCGGGGAATCCGGCCGAGTTCGGTGCGGATCAACGCCAGATTGTCCTCGACCAGCCGCCGCGCCCGGTCGGCGAGCCGGGCCACGTACTCCTCGTCCGCCGGATCGACCGCCCGTAGTCCGCTGTGGTCGGCGACCGCACGGGTCCCGTCGGCGGTGACGATCTCCAGGGACTCGATGTGACCGCCGGTCCTCCCGTGCCGTACGGAACGGTTGCCGCACGCGTCGTTGCCGATCATGCCGCCGAGCGTGCAGCGGCTGTGGGAGGACGGGTCGGGGCCGAAGGTGAGTCCGTGCCGACCGGCGGCCGTCCGCAACTCGTCGAGCACCACGCCCGCCTCGACCCGGGCGGTGCCGGCCTCCGGATCGATGTCGAGGATCCGGTTCATGTGGCGGGAGAAGTCCAGGACGACACCCGGGCCGACGGCGTTGCCCGCCATGCTGGTGCCGCCACCCCGCGCCGTGACGGGGATGCCCAGCTCCCGGCAGGCCCGCAGCACGGCGCACACGTCGGCGGCGGAACGCGGGAAGATCACGGCCTGCGGAGGCACCCGGTAGTTGGACGCGTCGTAGGAATAGGCGGCGGTACGTCCGGCGCCGGTCTCCACCCGCGTTCCGGGCGCGGTCGCGGCGAGCAGCCGCACCAGTGCCTCGGCGCCGGCGGGTACGTCGCCATCCGCACGTGCGGGACGGGGCGGTCGGCGGAGTGAACCGCCCCCTTGTCGTCCGCTCGCGTGCCGGGGGGACTCCTCGACGGGGGCATCGTCCGTCGCGTCCGTCGAAGTGCCGGCCCCGGGGCGGGGCGGCAGAGCCGCCGCGTCGCCGGTGAGGAAGTCCGGACCGGCGCTCATGGCGCCGAGACCCCGGTGTCCACGGCCGCCGCCCAGGCCCGCAGCCCTTCGTCGATCGCCGTCTCGTCGACGACGAGCGCGGGGATCATCCGCACCACCTGGTTCCAGGCCCCGCACAGCAGCAGGAGCAGGCCCTCGTCCACCGCCGCCCGCTGCACCCGCGCCGCGGTCTCGGGGTCGGGGCTGCCGTCCTCGGTGACGAACTCCGTCGCCAGCATCAGCCCGAGCCCGCGTACGTCGCCGATGGCGGGCGTCCGGTCGGCGACCGCCTCCAGGCCGTCCCGCAGCCGGGCGCCCATCGCCTCCGCGTTCTCGACCAGCTTCTCGTCGCGTACGACGTCCAGCGTGGCAACGGCCGCCGCGCACGCCACGGCGTTGGCACCGTACGTACCGCCCTGCGAGCCCGGCCACGCCTTGGTCATCAGCTCCTCGGAGGCGGCGATGCCGGAGATCGGGAATCCGCTGGCCAGCCCCTTCGCGGTGACGAGGATGTCCGGGGTGACGCCGAAGTGGTCGTGCCCCCAGAACCGGCCGGTGCGGCCGACGCCGGTCTGCACCTCGTCGAGGATGAGCAGGAAGCCGTGCCGGTCGGCGCGCTCGCGCAGCCCCTCCATGAACGCGCGGGTCGCGGGCACGTAGCCCCCCTCCCCCAGCACCGGCTCGACGATGATCGCGGCCGTGTCGGCGGGCGAGGAGATCGTCTGCAGCGTGTAGTCGAGCTCCTTCAGGGCGAAGCGAGTGGCGGTCTCCTCGTCCCAGCCGTAGCGGAAGGCCGTCGGGAAGGGGGTGACGACCACCCCGCTCATCAGCGGCGAGAACCCGGACCGGAAGCGGGTGCCGGAGGTGGTCATGGAGGCGGCGGCCACGGTCCGGCCGTGGAACCCGCCGTGGCAGACCAGGACGTTCGGCCGGCCGGTGGCCTGCCGGGCCAGCCGCAGCGCCGACTCGACGGCCTCACTGCCCGAGTTGGTGAAGAACAGACTGTCCAGCCCTGCCGGCAGCTCCTCGCCGAGCCGGTCGACGAGTCGGCGCAGCGGCTGGTGCATGACGGTCGTGTACTGCCCGTGGATGAGCGTGCCGACCTGCTCCTGGGCAGCGGCGACGACCCTGGGGTGACAGTGACCGGTGCTGGTGACGCCGATGCCCGCGGTGAAGTCGAGATAGCGGCGGCCGTCCTCCCCGTACAGGTGGACGCCCTCACCACGGACCGCCGTCACGGGAGTGGCCTGGCGAAGGTGCGGCGACAGATCGGTCATGTTCGTCTCCAGCCATGGGTCATCGGTCGCGGGAGCCGCGTCGGTACACCGAGCATCTCCGGGGGCCCTCCCCGGGGCAACGACTGATCTGTTCGCCGGACCGCTTAGGATTGGACGTTCTGTCAACCCTGAGACCTCCTGCCCCGCCGCAGGGACTCCCGCCCGGTGTCCTCAGGCAGCCCTTGCGCAGGTCGGGCGCCGTTTGTCACAGTGACGGGGGGCACTTAGGGAGGCGCCGTGAGCGACGCGGAACAGACGGCGGCCCGGCCACACCCGGGAGGCAGGCCCCCGCTGCTCACCGTCGCGGACGTCCTGGAGCTGCCCGTCATGGCCGCGGGCCGGCCGCACGTCGTCACCGGCGAGGCCGGTCTCGACCGCCCGGTCCGCTGGGTGCACATCACGGAACTGACCGACCCCGCCTCGTTCCTCAAGGGCGGCGAGCTGGTCCTGACGACCGGTATGCCCCTGCCCGAGGAACCCTCCCGAGTACGGCGGTACGTCGACGAACTCGCCGAGATCGGAGCGGCGGCCCTGGTCATCGAACTCGTACGGCGCTACCACCGCCCGCCCGACGCACTGGTCCACGCCTGCCGCACCCGCGGCCTGCCGTTGGTCACCCTCTCCCGGGACGTCAACTTTCTGGAGGTCACCCAGGTCGTCCACACCCTGATCCTCGGCAACCAGACCGAGGCGATCCGCAGAACCCAGCGGATCCACGAAGCCTTCACCGCCCTGGCACTGCGCGGCGCCGACCCCGAGGAAGTGCTGCGCACGGCGGCGCGGACGAGCGGGCACACCATCGTCCTGGAAAACCTGGTCCACCAGGCGATGATCTGCGAACCCTGCGACCGCACCAGTGCCGCGGACGCGCTCACCGACTGGGAACAGCGCTCCCGCTCGACCCCTCCGTCCGACCACCCGGCCGTCCTCGGTCCCGAGGGCTGGCTCACCGCCCCGGTCGAATACCGGGGCGAACGCTGGGGCCGCGTGGCCCTGATCCCCACACCGTCGTCACCGGCCCGGCCCTCGCCCTTCGGTCCCGAAGACGTGACCGTACTGGAGAGGACGGCGATGACCCTGACCATCGCCCGCCTCATCCACTCCACCACCTGGGAGCGCGGAGCACACCGCACGCTCCTGCGCGACCTCGCCGAGCAACTCCACCGCTCCCCGGGCGAAGCCCAGGCACGCGCCACGGCACTGGGCCTGCCACCTCAGGCAGACCGCTACCTCGCGGTGCTCGTCGATGCCGAGATCGATGAGCAGGCCGGCGCGCAGCTGGAGGACCGGCTGGCCAAGGAACTGACGGCGACCGCGAACCCCGCCCTCGTCGGCGGCCTGGCCTCCGGCCGCATCGGCATCCTGCTGGCCCCGCCTGCTTCCAGGCCGTGGCGCCCCACGGTGGAACACCTGAGTCGCATCGTGCTGGATCAGTATCCGCGGGCGGTGGTGAGCGTCGGCTCCGAGACCGCCGACATCGCCCACATCGCCCGCTCGTTCCGCGAAGCGGCCCGTGCGGCTGAGGCGACACCGCCGGGTTCCCAGGACAAGCCCTTCCGCGAGCTCGCCGACATCGGACTGCCGCAACTCCTCTACGCGCTGCGCGAGGACGTTCGCGTCCAGGACTACGTGGAACGACAACTCGGCCCGCTCATCGACCACGACGGCAGCCACGGCACCGACCTGGTGACGACCCTGCGCCACTACCTGGACGCCGCCGGGAGCAAGACGACCACCGCGCGCCGAAGCGGCGTGTCCCGCCAGACCCTCTACCAGCGCCTGCAGACCATCGAGCGACTGCTCGAACGCGACCTGGAATCCGGCGAACAGCGCACCGAACTGCACGTGGCCCTCACCGCACTGGACGCCCTGCGACCGCACTGACCCTCAGGTCCTCCCTGGGCCATGACCGACCGTCCTTCCCGGGTTGGCATCGGTACCCAGGTACAGGTTTGCCGTCGGAGTTGTCCCCGCCTGCGGGGCGTGATGACGGGAGTGAGCGTGATGAACGAGCCGGCGTGGGTGCCGCAGTCCTGCACGCTGCCCACCGACGAGCAGCCCTTGCGGGTCGCGGAGTGGAATGCGTTGTTCTCCGAGCGGCTGAGGGCACTGACCCGGCCTCAGCCCCTCCAGCTGCATCTTGAGCTGGCGGGCGGACCGGGAGTCGCGGACCGGGTGCGTGACCTGGTCGAGCGCGAGAGCGGCTGCTGCTCGTTCTTCACCTTCACGGCCACCCCCGGTCCGGACTCGGTCCGTCTGGACATCTCGGTGAACCAGCCGCACGAGGCGGTCCTGGACGCCCTCGCCGCGCGGGCCGCTGCTATGAAAGGGCAACGGTGAGCACGGGCCTGCGCAGCGGTCAGGTCGCCAGGGCCGCCGGGGTGAACATCCAGACGCTGCGCTACTACGAGCGGCGCGGCCTGCTCGCCGAGCCTGACCGCAGCCCCGGCGGTCATCGCCTGTACGGCGAGGATGCGGTGACCGCGCTGCGCGTCATCAAGGCCGCTCAACGGCTTGGGTTCACTCTGCAGGAGGTTGCCGAGCTGCTGGCGTCCGGCCGCCACCGGCACGGCCGCCGGGTGGTGGGGTTGCGGGAGCGGGCGCAGGACAAGCTCGCCGAGGTCGACGCCAAGATCGCTGACCTGACCACGATCCGCACCGCCCTGGTCGCCGCCGTCGACGCGGGCTGCGACGACCTGACGGCGGGCGTTGTCGGTGCCGACGCCGACACCATGGTGGGCCGGCTGCCTGCCTTCGCCGCCGGCCGCCGGCCGCCGGACTACGGTGCCGAGCCCGTGTCGTCGTACACGAGGAGTCCGTCACGGCGGAGGCGCACGCCCGGCGTCGGAGTGTGAGGGATGAGGCGTCCGTCGTGCATCAGGTGCTGGACGAGCATGCCGCGGGCCAGGACAGCGAAGTCGGCGATGAGGCGCCGGTGGCACCGCCACCACACCGCTTCACTGCACATCACCGCGGTGCGCTGTTCTGCCGCTTGGTGCGTGAGTTGGTCCATGGCGGTGACGAAGTCCGGGCTGCGGGTGTGAGCGGCGTAGCCGCGGAAGGAAGCGTTGCGCCACACCGTGTCGGGCGAGTCCAGCGGCGTTTTGCGGAAGCCCCCCAGGCGCGGCTCCCACCGGTAGGCGATGCCTTCTTCGGGCATCCACCGGGCCAGGCGCTGCCGTGACAGATTCGGGTCACGGCGGCTGCCTGGAGCGGTCCTGACGTCCACGACGGCGGCAACCTCGGCTTCCCGAAGGAGCCTTGCCAGCGTTGCCCGCTCCGCGGTGCTGTGGCCGAGGGTGATCAGTTCGGGCCGGGGCGTCAAGAACGCGTCCGCGGGATCGGTCGGCTCACGGTCCATACAGGGAGTGCAGCACGTACTGGCTCGCACGGCACCGTCCGGTCCCGCCTCGCTCGGCTGTGCGGGTCAGCGGGGCAGGCCGGTCAGGGCCAGGAATTCGCTGCGGGAGCGGGCGTCGGTGCGCAGTAGGCCGAGGAGCGTGGAGGTCATGGTCGTGGCTCCGGTGGCCTGGACGCCGCGCAGCGTCATGCAGGTGTGCTCGGCCTGGATGACGACGCCGACGCCCTTGGGCTCCAGATGGGCTTGGAGCCAGTCGGCGACCTGCTTGGTGAGCCGTTCTTGCACCTGGGGGGCGGCAGGCGAAGTGCTCCAGGACCCGCGCGAGCTTGGACAGGCCAAGGATCCGCTGCCCGGGCAGGTAGCCGATGTGGGCGGTTCCGACGAACGGCAGAAGATGATGTTCACACACGCTCCGGAGCGGGATGCTGCGGGCGAGGACCAGTTCGTCGTATCCCTCGTCGTTGGGGAACGTGGTCAGGTCGAAGGGGCGGGGGCTGAACAGTTCGGCGTAGGCGCGGGCCATGCGGCCCGGGGTGCCGCGCAGGCTCTCTGAATCGTTGCCGATGCCCAGGGCCTGGAGGAACCGTCCCGCCGCGAGTTCGGCTGCCGGCAGGTCCACCCGTTCCCCGTCGTGGGTCACGCTCAGGGCGGTGGGCGTCGTCGGGCTCGGTTCCGGGGCGACGGCAGGGGCGATGTGCAGGGCGGAGTGGAGGTGCTGCGTCATGTCACTCACCCGTCCCGAGTGTGGTGAAGCAGGACCAGGACCAGGGTGACGACGGCGGCGAGCCCGTGTCCGGCGACGACGAGGACGGGGAAGTGGCGTTCGGCCGGTGCCGCACCGGCCGGCACCGGCCGGTGCGGCGGCGCGGTCGCGGTGGACGGGGATCCAGCGCGCGAGCATCACGAACCCGAGCAGGGCGACGGGCAGCAGGAGAACGAAGGCGATCCAGGCCAGGGCGTCCTTGTGCGCGATCACGTAGAGGATCCACACGTCGAGTCCGACAGCGGCGAGCGGCTGCCGCCGCCGCGGGCACCACCGCGGGAAAGCCAGATGCCGAGCATGTAGAAGCCGCCGAGGGCGGTGGCCACCCAGGTGAGCAGTGCGGCGATGTCCATGGGGAACTCCCTGAGCAGTAGGGCGGAGGCGGAACTTCGGATGCGCCGGAGGCGCTCCGGGTCAGGGGCGGGCCGAGTGCCTGTGGGAGGGCACGAAACCCTCGGCCTGGGTCGCCTCGTCGGCGACCCGGACGCCGTGGCCTACCAGCGCTTCGAGCGGGCCGTCGCGTCCCGGGAATGGCAGACCCTGGGGCGCGGCCGGAATGCGACCCCAACGCCCGCTGTGGGCCTCCACGGGGGTCAAGGATTCCTCCTACGCCGACACCCGCTACGTCGACGAACTGGTGGCGCCCGGGGTGGTCAACACCATGCCGGAGCAGACCCTGCGCTCGGTCGCCGACCACGGCCGTATCCAAGGCGACACCATTCACGGCACCTATGCGGCATCCCAGCAGGTACTGGACGACCTGGAGGCTGCCGGCGTGCCCTACGACGACGTGGTGCGGGTGCTGGAGGAGCAGGGCACAGCCAAGTTCACCGCCTCCGGCACCGAACTGTTCGACCAACTGGATTCCGACCTGCGCGCCAAGGACCTCGCCGCCTGATGCCGCCGGTCCCCGGCCGGATGCCTACGGCCAACCCTTCACGACCACGACACGGTGCACACGGAGAACCTACCGACCCCCCGGCAGGGGCACCGCCACGGCGGCGACAGCCCGGCCGCGTGCGACGCCGACAGGGGCCGGCTCGCCGGGCGGACCGCCATCGGCCTGCGGGCAGAGCCGTTGCAGCAGAGGAGAGACCATGGCCGCGAACACAGCATTCGTGATCGTCGGAGCCGGCCTGGCCGGCGCGAAGGCAGCACAGACCCTCCGGGAAGAGGGCTTCGACGGCCCGATCGCGCTGGCCAGAGAAGAGAGCGAGCGCCCGTACGAACGGCCGCCACTGTCCAAGAGCTACCTACTGGGCAAGGACGAGCGGGAAACGCTCTACGTGCACCCTTCCCAGTGGTACGCCGAGCACGACGTCGACCTGCGACCGGGCACCACGGTCACCGCGATCGACCCGGCCGCCCACGAGGTGACGCTCGCCGACGGCAGCCGCATCGGCTACGCGAAGCTGCTCCTGACCACCGGCTCTTCACCGCGTCGCCTGCCGATGCCCGGAGCCGACCTCGACGGAGTGCTCTACCTGCGCCGGCTCGCCGACAGCGACCGCATCAAAGACGCCTTCGCGTCCGCATCCCGCATCGCGGTGATCGGTGCCGGCTGGATCGGACTGGAGACCGCTGCCGCCGCCCGGACGGCCGGTGTCCAGGTCACGGTCCTGGAGAGGGCGGAACTCCCGCTCCTGCACGTGCTGGGCCGCGAAGTCTCCCAGATCTTCGCCGACCTGCACACCGATCACGGGACCGACCTGCGCTGCGGCGTACAGGTCGCGGAGATCACCGGCGTCGGCGGCCGGGCGAACGGCGTGCTGTTGACCGATGGCAGCCGTATCGACGCCGACGCGGTCGTCGTCGGGATCGGCATCACCCCCAACAGCCGGCTCGCCACCGCCGCCGGCCTGGAGGTCGACAACGGCATCCGCGTCGACGCCCGCCTGCGCACGTCCCATCCGGACATCTTCGCCGCCGGAGACGTCGCAAACGCCTTCCACCCACTGCTCGGCAAGCACCTCCGCGTCGAGCACTGGGCCAACGCCCTCAACCAGCCCCAGATCGCTGCCAAGGCGATGCTCGGCCAGGACGTGACCTACGACCGCGTTCCGTACTTCTTCACCGACCAGTACGACCTGGGCATGGAGTACACCGGCTACGTCGAGCCCGGTGGCTACGACCGGATGGTCTTCCGCGGCCGGACCGACACCCGGGAGTTCGTCGCGTTCTGGCTCGCCGGGGACCGGGTCCTGGCAGGGATGAACGTCAACGTCTGGGACGTCACCGATCCGATCCGCGACCTCGTCACCTCCCGCCGAGCAGTCGACGCGAACGAGCTCGTCGACATCGACGTGCCTCTGTCACACATCCTCGGGAGCCCCGACGGGGCCGGCTGAATCGGACGCTCCCCCAGGCCGTGCCGACTGCTGACCGGGAGACCACACACCCCGACACAAACAGTCCGACCGGCCGCGGTCACATCCGACCCGTTGCGGGGGCGGGCGGGGTCCAGCGATGGGTGCGGGGCACGGTGGAGGAGAGGCCGTAGTCCTTCTTGAGCTGCTCCGGGATCGCGTAGTGCATGACCCGGCCGCGGGTGAGCGAGGACAGTTCGAGGATCGTGGTGAGGTGGCCGAGACGGTCCAGGGCCCAGGCGCCGAGCGGGGAGCGGTCCTCGATGCTCTCCAGGACGCCGAGCAGGTGGGGCACGGCTTTGACGACGGTGTCCCAGGCGGTGCGCGGGACGTCCAGCCAGTCGGCGCAGGTGTCGCCGATGAGGTGGCGGATCAGGGCGGAGACGATCGGATCGAAGAGGGTGCCGGGGACGACTTCCTCGAACAGATCGATCAGCTGTCGGGTGAGATGCGCGCCGTCCTCACTCGGCCCCATGTGCCGGATCATGTACAGATCGAGGAAGTGGCGGGCGGACTCCATGTCCTTGGGCACCTGGCTCTGGTCGACGCCGAGCATCGCGCCGACCACCCGCCAGGCGTACAGGTAGGCCTCCGCGCCGTCGATGCTCATGTGGATGTTCAGCCGGTGCAGGGAGTCCAGCACCAGCAGCGAGAAGAACATCTGGCCGCCGATCATGTCCTCCTGGCAGATCGGCACGCCCAGGCTGTCGGCGTCCCAGCGGTCGTCCCTCCTGAGGTGGTGACGGATCGAGGCGTGCAGCAGACGGACCTTCTGGGCGGCGGGGATGAAGGCGCTGCCGGCCTCGAACGCGTCGGGCTGCATGAGGTAGACGGTGAACTGACCGGTCTCCGCCATCCGCTTGGAGGGGTATGCCAGCGCGTGCGTCGTCGCCAGCAGCTTCGCCACGTGCGGGACCAGGTAACACGCGGGCATGGCGGCGAAGGACAGCGCCGTGGAGATGTGCACGTTGTTGTCGATGAAGAACAGCCTGGCCTTCTCCATCTCGCCCCAGTCGACCCATGCCGGTGGCGCGCTGGTGGCATGCAGGTACTCCCGCGCGACCTCGGGAAGGCCGTCGGGCATAGGCGCGCCGGCGGTCGACACGTAGCGCATCAACGTGTTGAAGGTGCCCACCTCGCCGCGCTCGAAGAGGGTGGCCACCGTCGCGTCGGCGAGTTCGTCACCGCTGCTGCGCAAGGCGTCCATCGACGCCTCGGTGTAGGTCATCACAGGCTCTTCGTCTCCAGTCGGGAACAGACAGGGCCGGACAGGTAGCGGGCGTGGCGGCGCCCGCGGTGTGTCTCAGTGCCGGCGGACCGCGGCCGCGTGCGCCAGGTCGGTGAGGGCGCGTGAGGCGGGTACGGGGATGTCCAGGTCGTCCAGAGCGCGGGTGGCTTCCTCCACCCGGGCAGTGATCATCCGTTCGATGCGGTCGGGAGCTTTGAGCCGGCTCATCACCTCGCGCACCGCCTCCAGCCCGCCCCTGCCCACGTCGCGCCGGCCCAACAGCGCGCGCAGGCGCTCCCGGTCGGCCCCGTCGGCCACCCTCCAGGTCTCCGCCAGCAGGGCGGTGGGCCGGTGAGCACGCAGGTCGTCCGTGTTGGCCTTGCCGGTGAGGGCCGGGTCCCCGAACAGGCCGAGCAGGTCGTCACGCAGCTGGAACGCCTCGCCCAGCGGCAGCCCGTAGCGGGAGTAGCCCTCTCTCAGCCGCTCTCCGGCTCCGGCCAGCACGCCTCCGATCAGCAGGGGCTGTTCGACGGTGTACTTCGCGGTCTTGTACCGGATCACCTGCAACGACTGCGCCGTGTCCGGTTCTCCACCCGTGCGCAGAAGCTCCAGGCACTCACCCGCGATCAGCTCCCGGGCCAGGACCGCCCACAGGGGACGGGCCCGGGCCAGGTAGGCCGTGGGCAAGCCGCTGGTCGCGAACAGCTGGCCGGCCAGCGACATGAGCAGGTCTCCCACCAGCATCGCCAGCGACCGTGCCGCGGGTGTGGCACGTGGACGACCACGCAGCCCGGCCTTGAGGGCGACGTGCGCGGTGGGCCGACCGTGCCGCACCGCGCTCTCGTCGATGATGTCGTCGTGTACGACCGCGGCGGCGTGGACCAGCTCCATGGAAGCCGCCGCCCGCACCAGCGCGTCGCTGTCGGGCTGTCCGGCCGACCGCCAGCCCCAGTAGCAGAACGCCGCTCTCAGCCGCTTGCCGCACGCCACGGCGGCCTCGACCTGGTCGGCCACCGGGCCCAGATCCGCGTCGATCGCCAGCAGGTGATCCGCCTCCTGCGCCACGAACCGGCTCAGCACCTCATCGACGCGCGCCTTGAACGCGGCCCGTTCATCCTGGTCAGCCACCGTCGGCGCCTCGCCGGGCCAGGACGCTCTGGGCAAGGACCTCCAGATGGGCCGGCGGAACCACCGCGTACCGGTCCACAGCCAGCCGCCCGCGCGCTGTGAGATCCCGCTGCGCGTCAGCCGCCAGCTCCGCGGTGTCGGAGCGGCTCAGCAACCCCCGTACGCTGCCCGCGGCCGAGCCGAGAGCACTCGCCGCCAGGTCGGCAAGCCCCGCCGCCAACAGCACCGCCTGCTCGACTGAACCCCCGCCACGCCCGGCCTCTTGCGTCATACCGTCCCCTGCCCATGCGTCGCCGAGGCGGCACCGGTCACGCGCCACCGCCTACAGCGTCGCGCCCCGCCGACGGAGACCAAGGACGAACTCACCATCGGGTGATCACATCGCAGATATGTACGACTCCCTCCCCGTCAGCGGAAACCGCCCTCGCAACACCCCACCGACCTGCGCCGAACCCCGCGCCCCGGGCAGTCGCAGCCGCCCGGGCCGGGCCGACGGTGCTCTTCGTGACCCCGAGGTCGGGTGCGCGAGGGGGCGTGCGGGCAGCCGCTGCCGGCGCGGGTCAGGCCGGCTTCTCCTCCTGGTTGGTGATGAAGTCGGCCGGCATCTCGGGACTCCATACGGCGGGCGGGCAGTCCCAGTCGTTCGGCTGCCAGTTCTCGGTGATGCAGTCCATGTCGCCGGAGTACTCGATCCAGCTGCCCCAGGGGTCCTGGATGTAGTGGAAGAGGTTCGAACCGAGGGTGTGGCGCCCCAGGCCCCAGCCCTTCGAGTGGCCCGCGGCGGCCATGGTCCGCGCACCCATGGCGATCTGGTCGATGTCCGCCACCGTCCAGCTGGAGTGGTGCAGGCCGGGATGTGTTCCCGGGACGAAGCCGAAGACGTGGTGGTCGCCGGGCCCGGAATTCATGAAGGTGGCCATCCCGCGGATGCGGTCGGAAAGGTGCAGCCCGAGAGTGCGGGCGTAGAAGGCCTCGGAGGCGTCCAGATCGGTGCTGAAGATCAGCATGTGCCCAAGACGCTGAGGGCGGGCCTTCTCGGTCGCCGTCAGCCAGCGGGCCTGGTCGACGCGGCGAATGCGGTCGCCGACATTGGCGTCCTGCGCGTCCGCGGTACCGAAGTCGCGCCAGGGGGCGATCGCCTCGTCGCGGAGGTTGATCAGGTTGCCCTCGTGATCGCGCAGCCACAGCCCCCCGGGCGCCTCGGCCGGCGCGTCGAGCAACTTCAGGCCCAGACCCTCCAGGTGGCGCTGCCACTCGGGCAGCGAACCCGGCTCCACGGCGAAGGCCACATGGTGCAGCCGCTTGGCCGGCCCTTCCATCAGCAGCGTCTGGTCCTGCGACCGGCCGTCGCAACGGACCACCACCGCGTTTCCCCGCTCTGACGTCTCCAGCCCGAAGGAGCTGTAGAAGTTCTCACCCGCGTCCAGCGAGGGCACTTGGAGTCCGTAGTGCAGAAGACCTTTGACACGCAGCATGCTCACTCCTCATGGTTCTGATGGGTCCGCGTTCCTCACAGCCCCACCCGCTCCAAGTGTGTACACATCTACGGGGCGGCGTCCAGGCTTCGGCGGGAACCATTGCCGATTGGGAACGCGGACCACGCCTGTCGCCTCTCGGGCGCCACGGGCTTCCGGGCCGGGGGCGAAGCCCTCCTCACCCGGTGCGCCGCACGTAGCGCCGACCCGGCGGAACGAATCGCACAGTGGGGAGCCGAAGCGAGCCGAAGGCCCGGGCGACTCGGCCCGCTTCGGCTCCCCAGCCAAGCCCTCCGCCACTCCCGTCACCCTGTCCGATCCATGGGGTTTCCAGCCTCCAGTCGCCGACCGGCTCATCTCTCGCAACCCACCCTTCCCACCCTCAATGTGTATGCACTATGGTTCAGCTGCCCTCAGAGAGCCGCCTGCCGGAGGAAGCCATGAAAATGCCTGATTGGTCGCTGGTGCAGTACCGGGTCGACGACTCGGAGAAGGTCGCCGTCGGAGTGAGTGCCGACGGGACCGTGATGGAGGGGCCGCCCGAGATTGGGGGCCTCACGCTGATGGACGTGCTCAGCCGTTGGGACTCGCTCGCGCCGCTGCTTCGCGAGTGGACTCCAGCCGCGTCGAACGCCGTCATCGGCGCCCGCCTCGCTCCCCCGCTGACGTATCCGAACAAGGTCCTGTGCGCGGGCGCCAACTACTGGGACCACATCGCCGAAATGGGGGTCACGCGCCCTGACGAGCCGGGCGAGCCGTTCTTCTTCCTCAAACCGCCGACGACGACCGTGACGGGACCGGGCGACCCGGTTCCACTGCCCGGGTACGAAGGCGCCCGCGTCGACTGGGAGGCCGAACTCGCCGTCGTCATCGGCCGAGCCGGCCGCAACCTGGCACCCGAGGAGGCCCTCGACCATGTGGCCGGCTACCTGGTGGCGAACGACATCTCGGCCCGGGACCGGCTCACCGCGGCGGCTCCCGTCGCCGACCCGTTCGCCTACGACTGGCTGGGCCACAAGGGACAGGACGGCTTCTGCCCGCTCGGTCCCGGACTCGTGCCCGCCTGGCAGGTTCCCGACCCGCAGAACCTGCGGATCCGGCTCAGCGTCAACGGGGTGGTGAAGCAGGACTCCTCCACAGGGCAGATGATGGTTCCGGTACATGAGGTGGTCGCAGCGGCCAGCCGCCTCACCCGGCTCGAACCCGGGGACGTCATCCTCACCGGCACGCCCGCCGGGTGCGGCGTACCGCGCGGGGAGTTCCTCGCCGCCGGGGACCGTGTCGTCGTCGAGATCGAGCGGATCGGCCGCCTGGAGAACAAGGTGGTGGCGTCATGAACGCGCCCACGACCACTGCGGAACCGTCCTGGCCGGTACCGGTGCCCGTGCCGGAAACCATGCGGGCCATGGTGTTCCGCCGCTTCGGTCCCCCGGACGTCCTGGAACAGACCACGATCGGCACGCCCCGGCCCGCCCCGGGCGAGGTGCTCGTGCAGGTGGCGGCGGTCGGCATCGGCCGGCTGCTCGACCTCACGGCACGAGCGGGCCGCCACCCCTATGCCCGCTTCCAACTCCCCCATGTCCTGGGCGCGGACCACTCCGGCGTCGTCGCGGCGCTGGGCGACGGGGTGGACTCCGTCCGGGTCGGGGACCGAGTGGCCGTGTTCCCCGCGGTCGCGTGCGGCGACTGTGCCCACTGTGGGGAAGGGCGCGAAGAAGCCTGCCCGGGCCTGTCCCTGATCGGCACTCACCGCCCCGGCGCCTACGCGCAGTTCTGCGCGGTGCCCGCGCGCAACGTGCATCAGGTCCCGGACGGCATGCCACCCGCGATGGCCGCCTCCCTGGCGCTCGTCGGCCCGGTGGCCGCCAACCAACTGACCCAGGCGGGGCTACGCCCCGGACACTGGGTGCTCGTCCAGGGCGCGGCATCCGCCCTCGGCTCCACCACGGCCGCCCTCGCCCAGCACCTCGGCGCGAGGATCATCGCCACCTCGCGCTCGCCGGAGAAGCGCAAGGCACTGGCCGCGGCGGGCGCCGACGTCGTACTCGACACCGCCGACCCGGATTTCGCCGGTCTCGTGCGCGAGGCCACCGGCGGTCACGGCGTCGACATCGCCGTCGACAACCTCGGGGACCCGGACGTCTGGGACGCCACCTTGGACACCCTGGCGCGCGGCGGAACCGTGGTCACCTCCGGCGCCTTCCTGGGAGGCAAGGTCCAGGTCGATCTGCTCCGCCTGTACTCCAACTGCCACCGCATCATCGGCGTACGCACCGGGAACGCGGCCTCGGTGAAGGCCCTGTGGACGCAGGCGGAGCACGGGTTCCGTGCCGTTGTCGACCGCACGTTCCCGATCGCCCGCGCCTGCGACGCCCACCGTTACATGGAGGACGACCACAGCATCGGGCGCGTGGCGCTTACTTTGCGGCCGCAGGACTGGGAGGCCTGAAGGACGTCGTGGTCAGTGGTCCACGCTCGGGCCGTGCTGGGAGTCGAAGGGGCCTTCGTCGAGCCCCCAAGACGACGATGACGTCGACACGATCCTGATCCTCACGGGACCGAATCCAGGACGACCGAGCACCTCACCGCCCTCGGACAGATCTCGGCATGACCTCGCACGGTGATGCCGCGCGGGGGCCACGGCTCCATCGAGGTCAGCTCGCCCAGGACAACCCCCGCGAACGAGTTGACCTCGATGTTCCGCCGGTGGAGACGCCTCTGCCACGGTCCCCTCCGCCGGCCGCGATGCCGGTTCTCATCGCGCCGCTCGGCGCGGCCCATACGCACATGCCTCGGCGGCGTCGCCCTCGCGTCGCCGCCCAGGCGCGCCCCGAGTCAGGACTGACCACCGCCGACGATCCCGAGCGCGGTCCGCGTGGCCATGGGCTCGTGTTCCGGGGCGATGTCGGCCAGCACGCCCAGGGCAGTGCGCGCGAGATGACGGGCGATCACGCTCGCGGCCTCGGCCGGACTGCTGGTCCGCAGGGCGTCCAGCAGCGCTTCGTGATCCTTGTGCGCCCGAGCCCATGAACCGGGCACCCCGAGCTGAGCGAGCCGGATGTAGCGCTCGCTCTGTTCGGCCAACGAGGCGAGCATGCGCTGCAGATGCGGTCCCACCGCGCGGGTCGCGATGCCGTGGAACTCCTTGTGCGCGGCGTACCACTCGTCCGGGCTGTCATGGCCCGCCAGTTCCTGCATCCGCAGCAGGACCTCGGCCATGCGCTCGACGTCCTCAGCGGTGAGCGACTTGGCCGTCATGCTGACGGCCAGCGTCTCCAGCATGATGCGAGCGCCGTACACACCGTCCAGGTCCGCGGGGTCCACGCCTCTCACCCGTGCCCGCTGGTCAGGGCTCGCGTCGATGAGCCCTTCTTCTTGAAGCAGCCGGAACGCCTCGCGCATGGGCGTACGGCTGACGCCCAGCTTCCGGGCCATCTCGGCCTGCAGCAGCACCGACCCCGGGGGCAGTTCGCCACTGAGGATCATGGTGCGCAGCCGGCCGTGCACATCCAGGGCGAGACGACGTCCGCCCACGGCGACTCCGGGGGAGTCGTCCGGCGGCACGGACACCACCTTGCCGTCACCGCCGTCCACGGCCGACACCTGGTCTTCGAGAGACTCGCTCTTACTCCTGGTCACGCCGGGAGTCTACCCAGAGTGTATGCAGACTGTGCGCAAAACGACGAGGATTCGGGCGCTAGCCCACAGGTGGGCCGCCGGGAGCGTCCCTTGCTGCCGAGATACCCGAGCGACTGTATCCACATCGCCCCTCCAAGGTGCGTGGGTCAGCAGTAGTCGCGTGCCGTTCCGGGGCACCCTCACCGACCCGGCAGCGTTGCGTCGCGCGCTGCCGGAATGCCGTCACGGACCAGGATCGCCGTCGTGGGCGAGAAGATGGGTCCCGGGCACCTGTCCTGTGGCGACGCCGATCTCCGACTCGAAGAACCGCACGATCGCACCCCGGTCCATGGCTGGGGCCGATGCCGCGACCGCCTTGCCGTGTCCGCCGCCGCACTGGCGGCCTGCGGTATCTCCCGG
Organism: Streptomyces sp. NPDC058678; assembly: GCF_042714835.1. NCBI lineage: Bacteria > Bacillati > Actinomycetota > Actinomycetes > Kitasatosporales > Streptomycetaceae > Streptomyces > Streptomyces sp. NPDC058678. The sequence continues at coordinate 235,090 of NZ_JBHXSG010000005.1, forward strand.
GGTCTGAGCTCCGGCGTCGCGCCTTGACGGGCTCGCCTCCGTACGCGACCGCCGCCCCCGGCAGTCGTGCCAAGGGCGGCGGCGGGCGGCATTTCATGTCACCAGGGGCCTGGACTTCCCACAGTGGGCTGATCGCGGGCCGAAGTCCGCGCGGCCGACCTCGGATGGCCCTGCGCCCGGGTCAGCCGTGTTCCAGCACAGGGCGCACAGACCCGCCCGCGCCCCCGTGCTTCGCGGGGGCTGCCGTTCCCGGCGGGCGGGGTACCAGCCCGATCAGTACGGCCCCGAGGATGCCGGGCACGGCGAGGGCGTAGAAATTCCACCGGAGCGACAGCCCGGCGCCGATGATCAGCCCGAGCAGCGGCGGCGCGAGCATCGAGCCGAGACGGCCGAACCCCAGCGTCCAGCCCATCGCCGTGGCGCACATCCGCACGGGATAGTGCTTGGAGACGTAGGCGAGGATGAACGACTGCGTACCGATCGTCCCGACGCCTCCCAACGCGACGGCCGGGTACAGCGCCGCCGTGGGCAGCCGCAGGCTGAGCACGATCACGGCTGCTGCTGCCAGGAGAAAGGTCGTGCCGATGATCGGCTTCGAGCCGAGTCGGTCGGCTGCCAGGGCGATGATGATCGTGCCGACGACGGCACCGAGGTTGAACACGAGGAGGAATCCGAGCGCGGAGCCGGAGGAGTGGCCCGCCCGGCGCATGATCTCCGGGAGCCAGGTGTTGAGTCCGTAGATCATGAACAGGCACAGGAACGTCATGGCCAGGAAGCACAGAGTCGCCAGGAAGTAGCTGGGCGAGAAGAGGGCTTTCACCGAGGACATGCTGCCCGAGTCGAGTCCCTTCGGCTGCTTCTCGGCCGCCGGTACGTCTTCTTGAGCGTCGTCCAACGGGATCTGCCAACGGTCGGCTGTCTTCTCGGCCTCCGCGTATCGGCCCTTCGCCTGGAGAAACGCGATCGACTCGGGCAGATATTTGACGGCCAGAGGCACGACCAGGAGAAGTGGCAGGAGACCCAGCAGGAACATCGCGTGCCAGCCGAACCGCGGAATGATGAAGATGCCGGTGAAGGCGGCGAGGATGCCTCCGACCGGAAAGCCACTGAAAACGATCGCATAGACCAGATTGCGCGTTCTCGGGTGCGAGTATTCTCCCGTGAGCGCGGTGGCTGTCGGCAGCACACCGCCGAGCCCGAGGCCGGCGAGGAAGCGGAACAGGCCGAACACCTCCGGGGAGGGTGCGAGCGCGCACAGGCCCGTCATCACCGAGAACCAGGCCAGGCACCCGATCAGCATCCTGCGCCGGCCCAGTGTGTCGGTGAGCGTGCCGACGGTCAGAGATCCCAGGAGCATGCCGATCAGGGCCACGGAACCGATCAGACCGGCGCCGGCCGGAGTCAGGTTCCAGCCCGGCTCGTGGAGAAGTGACGGAATCACGGCGCCGAATATGACCACGTCGTACCCGTCGCAGACGACGGTCATCCCACAGATGGCGAGCACCAGCAGTGTCACGGGCGGCCAGGTGGCGTTGCCGGGACTTCTTTCGCGACTGTCGTCGTGCATGACGAATTCCTCTCGCATTGCTTTGTCCGGGAGGCGTGCCTCGCCGCTTGATGCGGCGTACGTGAGCGGTGTGCCGCGGCCGCCGACGGGGCGGTTCTTTTCCGCCGCGCAAGCGGCATCAGCCTGTTCGCGGATCGGAGGCCGTTTTCGTGCTGACTGCGGGCCGGTCAATTTCCCGGGCCGGGCCCGATCAGAGAAAGGAGCGGGTGGGCGGGCCGCCAAGCGGGATCGAAGCGGCGGCGCAGGTCGGCCACCGCCCCAAGCCCGCGCAGGGTCACCTCGGGCGAGGTCGACAGGCCGGCGGGCCCCAGGAGTCCGGGGACGGCGGCCCGGGCGGTGGCCGGGGGCCAGCCGTGCCGGACCAGGGCTGCCTCGATGCCCGGTGCGCCGGAGGTCAGGAGTTCCGAGGCGCTGGTGCTGCAGACCTGGAGGTAGGCCCGGGTGTACCAGCTGGTGGCGGTGGCGCGGGGGGTGAGCACCACGTTGGTGATGAGGTCGGGTGCGGTCTGGAGATGGCCGCCGAGGCGGGGGTACCCCTGTTCGGCGCCGAGGACGTCGAAGGGCGGATGGAGGGTGGTCCCGTCCACAGGGCCCGCGAGCAGGGCCCGGAACCGCTGCAGGGTGCCGCCCACCGGCTCGAGCCGGTTCTCGGCCACCGGCAGGCCGACGACGTCGGCAAGCACGGCACGCAGCACGAACGCGAAGGCGCTCTGGGCGTTGTCGACCGCCCACCGGTCTGTCGGCGTCGGTTCGCCGGGCCGCCGGTGAACGGCGAGTTCGCCGATGCCCTCGGCCCGGACGGCCACCGGATCCCGCTTCAGTACGGAACGCAGCAGGTGGTCCGGCGAGGTGTGCATGACGTCGTAGTCGCCATCGTTCCAGCCGGCCAACTGCTGGTCGGAGGAGACGACCTCGACCAGGTCCACGTCCAGTCCGGCCCGGTCGAAGTACCCGGAGTCGAGGGCGTGGTACAGGTGCACGTCACCGGCTCCGGGGAAGACGGCCACGGTGAGCCGTTGTGTGGGCGGGTGGGCCACGCGGGGCGCGGTCGGCCCGGTGGATCGGTGCGGTTCTGCGGGGAGCGGTGGCATGTGGCCTCCTCGGGATGCCGGACGCGTGCCCCTGGTCCGATCACGCGAGAGCAGGAGCCGGCCGGCGGCCATGAGTCTTGGTGGAGGCCGACCGGGTACGGGAGCTGCACGGTCGGCGGCCGGTGCGATGTGGTGATGCGACGCCCGGGTGCTGAGTTGATGCGGTCACTTTCGGCGGCGGAGATACTTATGGGCGCCCGTGTGGGTCTCTCTGGCGGCCTGGGTCGGCTCCATCCGCCTCCAGAGGATCCGAGACGGCGATAGTGTGCACACATCGGCGAGGCAGCGTCCATACCTCGCGCAGCGAAAGATTTCGCGATGCCGCCCCATGCCGTAAACTTTGACCACTTCAAAGGTGCCGGGGCACACGAACGCACGGCATCGGGCGGCGAGTTGCCGAAACCGCCCTCTACCGAGCTCAGCCCTCTCCATCTAACGTAAAGTGAATACACATGAGGATTGGAGGCAGGCCGCGAGAGGTACGTGTACCGCATGAAGGCGGGCGGGCCGACCGTTGCGACGGCCGCCGACGGGTTGGGGGAGACGTGCCCTCAGGTCGGGATACGACTGCTCGCGGACTTCGCCGCGTGCGCTCTCACCGGCCTGCGCCTGTTCGCGTCCACCCCGCCCTCCATGCCGGACGATGCGAAGGTGAAAGCGCTCGTGGGGAGCGGCGACCGGCTCAGCGCCCCGGCCGCCTGAAGTGGGCATAGGGCGGATACGGCTTGAAGCAGATCAGCACCTCGATGGGGTGCCCGCCGCCAGGCTCCTGGACCAGCGTCGGGAGTGCCGCCATCAGCGCCGAGTGGCCTTTGACGACGCCCTCCTGCCGCGGGCCCCAGCCCGCCGCGTGGGCGAAGTGCGTGGCGGTCTCGGCGAAGACGTCCTGGCTGCCGAACAGGAAGAACGTTCGGGCGTGGGCGGCATGCCGCAGCTCGTCCCGGAAATCGGCCCTCTCCCAGCGTTCTCGCCAGGAGGCGGCGTCCCGGGCGGTGCGCGCCTCGTCGGTGCGGGCGGTCAGTGGAGTGCCGTTCACCAGCTTGCGCCGCAGCTCGGGCCACTTGCCGGGGCGTAGGCCGAGCGTGTGGTGGACCAGGACGAGGTCGACCAGCTCGCCGACGCCCTCGTCGGGCGGGAGGCCGTCGCGCAGCGGTACGTGGACGATCATGTGCCGGGAGTAGGCGGCGAAGGAGAACAGACCCGCGAGGCGGTTCAGCCCGTCATGGTCGCCGAGCAGCAGACCGATGGGCTTGGGGGCGCGCAGTGAGGTGTGGCGAAGCGACTGCCGGGGCTGGACGACCCGGTGCTGGTGGGGCCCGGTCCGGGGCCTGAACTGACGCAGCCTCAGGCGCATACGGAGTACCTCATGGCGACAGGATCGTACGCCGTGAGTCCCCTGCGCAACGGAGATTCGGCCGGCCCAGGACGTGAAGTGAGCCCTGCTGCGACTGAAGGTGCCGATCTGGTCACCGCCATCGGTCCGAGTCCCGGTGAGGCCGGGATGCGCGGCGGCCGGGTCTCGAGGCGGAGCTTGCGTACCGGCCGTCATCCGCTGCCCGCTCCGCGGCACACGTCCGCCGACCTCTGTCCTAAATGTCGAAAATGTGCGTATAGGCGGTGTTCAACCGGATACTCGTGCGTCATGACACGGACGATAAGAAAGCATGGAAGGCACACCGGGCAAGCTGAGGCAGGCCAAGAGGCCGAGACCGTGCGTGCACCGAATGCCGGGCCGGACGAGCAGGTGGAGCGGCGAGCGCCGGACAGGCCGAAGGACCTGCCCAAAGGCTCCTGGGGGACGGTACTGAAAGGCACACTGAAGGAATTCAAGAAGGACGAGTTGACCGACCGGGCCGCGGCGCTGACCTACTACGGGATCCTGGCGCTGTTCCCGGCCTTGCTGGCGCTGGTGTCCCTGCTGGGGATCGTCGGCCGGTCGGCGACCCAGCAGGTGCTGGACAACATTCAGACCCTCGCCCCGGGCGCGGCGCAGGACGTCCTGCGCAACGCGGTGCAGCAGATGCAGGGCAACGCGGGACTCGGCTCGATCATGGCGATCGTGGGTCTGGTGCTCGCGGTGTGGTCGGCGTCCGGCTATGTCGCCGCGTTCATCAGGAGCGCCAACGCGGTCTACGACGTCCCCGAGGGCCGTCCGGTGTGGAAGGTGCTGCCGGTGCGGGTCGGTGTGACCGTGGTGCTGATGGTCATGGCCGTGATCAGCGCGCTGATCGTCGTGTTCACCGGCGGTCTCGCAAAAGAAGTCGGCACCGCGCTCGGGGTCGGTGACACAGGCCTGACGGTGTGGTCGATCGCTAAGTGGCCCGTGCTGGTGGTCCTGGTGACTCTCATGATCGCGACCCTGTACTGGGCGACCCCGAACGCGAAGATCCGCGGCTTCCGCTGGATCACGCCGGGCAGTTTCCTCGCGCTGGTGATCTGGATGGTCGCGTCGGCGGCATTCGCGTTCTACGTGGCGAACTTCGGCTCGTACAACAAGACCTACGGCGCTATCGCGGGCGTGATCATTTTCCTGGTGTGGCTGTGGATCACGAACCTGGCGATCCTGCTCGGCCTGGAGTTCGATGCGGAGCTGGCCCGGCAGCGGGCTGTCGCGGGCGGTCATCCGGCGGAAGACGAGCCGTACGTCCAGCCGCGCGATACCCGGAAGTGGGACGACGAGGACCGTCGCCGCCTTGAATCCTGAGGCCTGCGGAGCATGGGGGTGCCGAGGGTGCCGCCCAACGATGGTGGGACAGCTACGCCGGAAGCACTGACGAGGACAGGTGAGCACTCATGACATCAGACGGCTCCCGCCGCACCGGCGGAGCAGAGCAGGAACCGGTGAGCGACCTGGTCCAGCTTGCCTCGCGGCAACTGTCGCAACTGGTCCGGGACGAGATGCGGTTGGCGCAGGCCGAGATGACCGAGAAGGGCAAGCGGTTCGGCAAGGGCGGCGGTCTGTTCGGCGGTGCCGGCCTGATGGGTGTCCTCACCCTGCAGGCACTGGCGGCCACTGCGATCGCCGCGCTGTCGCTCGCCATGGATGTATGGGTGGCGGCGCTGATCGTCACCGGTGTTCTGGCCGCCGTCACCGCCGTGATGGCTGCGCTCGGCAAACAGCAGATCGGCAAGGCCTCCCCGCTGGCACCGGAACGCACGGTGGGCAGCGTCAAGGCCGACGTGGCCGAGATCAGGGAGAAGGCACAGCGATGACCCACGACAAGTCACAGCCGGGCAAGGAGGCGGCACCCTCCCCGGAGGAACTGCGCGAGCAGGTGGAGGCGACCCGTGAGGAACTCGGCGAGACCGTCGAGGCGCTCGCGGCGAAGACCGACGTGAAGTCCCGTGCCCACGAGAGGACGACGGCCGTCAAGCAGCAGGTCGCCGAGAGGACCACGCACGTCACAACCCAGCTGCGCGACAAGGCGACGCACGCGGCCCACTTGGTGCAGGACAGGACCCCTGAGCCGGTACGCACCAAGGCGGCCGCGGCCACCGTGCAGGTCCGCGACAAGGCCGTGCACGTCGGAGAGCTGGCCCGGGAGAAGGCCCCGGAACCGGTCCGCGAGAAGGCCGACCAAGGCATGCGGATGGCACAGGCCAACCGCACACCACTGTTCGTCGCGGCGGGCGCGGTCATCGCGCTACTGCTCGTACGTCGTGCCAGGAGGCGGCGATGAAAGCCTCGAAGATCGCCTACAAGCCCGTCGGCCTGGCGCTCGGCGCCGCCAGCGGCGTACTGGCCGGCGGAGTGTTCAAGCAGGTCTGGAAGAAGCTCGGACACGAAGAGGACGCCCCCGACGCCACCGACGAGGACCGCACTTGGCGCGAGGCCCTGTCGGCGGCGGTCCTCCAGGGTGCGATCTTCGCCGGCGTCAAAGCCATGGTCGACCGCGGCGGCGCCGTCGCCACCCGCCGCCTGACCGGCACTTGGCCCGGTTGACTCGTCGGTCGGTGTCCGGCCTGTCCCCTCCGGGCGCGGAGCGCGTCGGCGGTTCCCTGAGGCTGTGACAGGGACAGGGGCCTCCTGGTACTCGGTTTCGCATCCCGGTCCCGAGTCGGCAGGAGGCCCTGCACGCGGCCCGACGAGGGGACGACGGCCGGTCAGTTGACGCGGACGATCTTCCAGAGCTGGTCGTCGACGTTCACGTCGTTCCACTGGACGACGGCGGCGCCGTTGCTGGTGGAGGACTGGGCGACGCCGGCGTTGAGGCCGCTGTTCACGTTCTTGAGTTCGTAGTAGCCGTTGCCCGCGTCGGTGAGGGTCCATTTCTGCGAATCGGCGGTGGAGGGCGTGTTCTGGACGACGGCGGCTCCCGCGGTGGTGGAGCCGCTGCGGATGTCCAGGTTGAGGTTGCTGTTGACGTTCTTGACGGTCCAGGCTCCGCCGCCCGCGGACTGGAAGGTGAACAACTGGCAGCGACAGGCGGAGTTCTGCCACTGGTCGGCGGCCGTACCGGTGGCGGTGGAGGCGCCGGGGATGTCGAGGTACTTACCGCTGTTCTCGTTGACGAAGGTGTACTGGCCGGTGCCCAGCGGCGGCAGGGCGGTCTGGGCGAGGTTCCAGCGCTGGCAGGCGCAGCTGGTGCCGCTCCACTGAACAGCGGTGGTGCCTGTGGTGGTGGAGGCGTTGGGAATCTCCAGGTACTTGCCGGTGACGCGGTTGGTGAACGTGTAGCCGCCGGACGGGTGCGGGGCGACGGCCCATTCGTGGTCCAGGGTGCCGTTGTCGTCCCACTGCAGGATTCTGGCGCCGTTGGCGGTGGACTGGTTCTCCACACCGAGGACCTTGCCACTGGCCACGTTGAAGATCTTGAAGTAGCCGGACGGCTGCTGGACGAAGCGCCACCGCTGGTCGTTGGCACTGGTGGAGTTCTGCTGCGTGGCGGAGGCCCCGTTGCTGGTGGAACCGCCCGAAATGGTCAGCCTGAGGTCGCTGTTGGCGTTGGAGAGGGTGTAGGTGGCACCGTCGGAGATGCCGCCGCCCAGGTCGATGGTGCTGTACGTGACCGGATTGACGCCGGTGCTGCGCCCACTCCCCCCGCTGAGCACCAGCAGGCTGTGGCCGTCGGTCAGCGGGAGCATGCCCCGGCTGTATCCGCCGGCGACGTTGGAGTTGATGCGTGTCCAGGCGTTCGCGGCGCCGTTCTCGGTGTTGAGGAACAGGTCGCTTGTGCTGTAGGCGCCGACGACGAGGGTGCCGTCAGGACCGCCGGTGGGCAGCCAGGTGATGTAGGGCGTGCTGGTGGGAACCAGACCGTCCGTCGACCGCAGTGGAATGCCCGTGACGGAGTCGAACGCCTCCGGGTCGGAGGAGATCTTGTAGTAGACGGCGAAGTTGCCGGTGGGGGAGCCGCCGTACTCGTACGTCATGACGTAGTTCCCGTTGGGCAGCCTCGCGACGGTGGCCATACCCGGGCGCTGGCTGAAGGTGGGCACCGCCACGTCGTCCACGACCGGCCCCCAGTTGCGCAGGTCCGTGGAGACCTGGTGCACGATCTTCTGACCGTGGTCGGGGTCGCGCTGGTCGGAGTAGTAGACGATCAGTTTGCCGCCGGAGACGAGGAAGAACGGCTCCCACACGGGAGTGTTGCCATTGCCGTTCTGGTCGAAAGCCGGGCCGCCGGTGGCGATGTTGCTGACGAAACTCCAGGACTGTCCGCGGTCCGTGCTGGCATAGACGTCGATCTTGATGGCTGAGCGGTCGGCAGGGACGGAGGCTCCGGCGGCGAGGATGGTTCCTGCGGGGAAGCCGCCCATCGCCGTGGGCAGTTCGAACAGCTCGGGCTGCCAGCGCATGCCCCAGCCGTTCTGCGTGTCGGCGACCTCGGAGATCTTCGTCCAGGAGTTGCCGTTGTCGGTGCTGCGGTAGATCGGGAAGACCGGCGTGCCGGAGGTGTACTGCTCGAAAGTGGCGAGCATCGTGCCGTTGGCCGAGCCGTTGTACTGCATACGCATCGCGCGCGGGTAGTACGACCCGGGCGAGGGCGCGTTCGACGGCGGCGTGTACATAGTCTGCGACGGACGGGACAGCGCCTCCGCCCGGCCGGCGGCCGGCAGGACCAGCGTCCCGACCACGGCGAGCAGGGCGACCATCGACATGAGGAGGAAGTGAGGACGAGAACGCGGAACAGCACCGGATCTGGCGCCTGTCTGCGAAGTGGACATGTGCGGCTCCCGGGGAAGGGATGGGGATGTGTTCGGTGCCCGCCGCACGCCGGGTCGGCCCGGGCAGGAACGGCGGAGTCGATGAGCGGCGCCAGGCGACGCCGCCGTGCGGGCGACGTCGTCGCGGTGAGGACGGCACCGGCAGGCCTCGGGCGGCATGGCCGTCGGGCGGCAGAGATGGTGCTCAGGGGCGTACGTCCGTACGCCCCTGCTGCGACCGGGGTGGGTGCTCAGGTGGTGTGAAGTTCTTCCGGCCCCTGGTGGCGGGACGGCGGGGGTGCGGTCGAGCCGCGGACGACGAGTTCTACCGGGGGCTCGCTCGCCGGAGGCAGGTCGGTCTCCGGCGCCTCGATTGCGTGCACGAGCAGCCTGATCCCTTCCCGTGCCGCGGCGTCGAAGGGCTGACGCACGGTGGTCAAGGGAGGGGTGACGTAGGCGAAGACGGGATTGCCGTCGAAACCGACGACGCTGATGTCCTCCGGCACACGACGGTCGGCTTCCCGCAGTGCGTGGATCAGGCCGATGGCCATCTCGTCGCCCGCCGCGAACACCGCGGTCACCGAGCTGTCCGAAGCCAGCTCGCGGCCTGCCGCGTAGCCCGAGGCGGGTGACCAGTCCCCCTCGAGCAAGGGAGGTTCGTGCGCGCCCCGCGCGGCCAACGCCGCCCGCCAGCCCTCGACACGGTCCTTCGAGGCGTACCACTGCCCGGGACCCGCGAGGTGATGAACGGTGGTGTGTCCCAGATCCAACAGGTGATCGGTGGCCGCCCGCGCCAGCGCGTACGCACCCACACCCACCGTCAGGGTCCGAGCAGAGCTGAAGGCCGGCGGTGCGCCCAGGAAGAGGACCGGCACGTCGACGCCGACGGAAACCTCTCCTTCCACAATGGGTTCCGAGACGACGACGCCGTCGACTCCCTGTTCCAGAAGCGACGTCACGGCGCCGGCGATCCCCTTCGGGTCACCGTCCACCGTGTTGACCACACGCAGTGCGTAACCGGCATCCCGTACGGCCTTCTCGACGCCCACCAGGAGTGAGGCGGTTCCGTATCCGGCCGTCCCCAGGGCGACGACACCGATGGAACGGTTCCGCCCCGAAGCCAGCGCCCTGGCCGCATGGTTCAGCCGGTAGCCGAGTTGTTCGGCGGCTTCGAGGACGCGTCGGCGCACCTCGTCGGAGACATACGGCTCATTGTTGAGGACCCGCGACACCGTCTTGCGCGAGACGCCGGCCGCACTGGCCACGTCCGCACTGCGCGGCGCGGGGGCCCCTGTGCTGCGCCCCACCACTGGTGTCATGAGAGCTCCTATGGCCGTATGCCCGTATCGAACGAGGTCAGCTGTATGACCGCGCGGTCACTGACCGCGCGGTCATGTCTACGTAGCCGCAGTGCCGTACGTCAAGAGCGCGCACAGCACCACTTCCGTTTCCCGCGACGTTTTCGCCTTCGGGCAGGCGCGCCGGGGTACGTCGCAACGACCTCGGGAGATCAGCATCCGGCCACGCGTCGACGCTGGTGAGGTGCCGGATGCTCGGCCAGGGCCACTTCGGTCGCAGCGCCTGGGAGCCTCGTCCGACCGTCGGGTCGAGCGGATTCAGGAATTTCCGCATGTGCGACACGTCGCCTGCGGAGTCTTGACAGCAGGTCGCCACAACGTTCAATCTTCGACGCGTCACCGCTCGCGTTTGTTCGATCGCGATTGGTTCTGGTCGCAATGGGCGACCCCCTTCCCGCCATACCCCCTCGCGCCGATGCGCCATGCCCGGGTATGACAGCCCCATCAGGAGCCGAAATGCGCCATTCCTCCCTTGGTCAGCTCATGCCTGATCCCAGCCGTCGCCGCCTGCTGCGCGGGGTGGGCGGCGCCGCCCTGTTCGCGGGTGCCGGCATCCCGCTGCTGTCCGCCTGCGGCAGCAGTGGCACGTCCTCCGATCCCAAGACGGTCAGCCTCGGGTCCAACGCCTCCGACGCGGTGCCGAAGAAGGCGTTCGCCGCCGTCTACGCGGCCTACAAGAAGCAGTCCGGGATCACGGTCGACGTGAACACCAAGGATCACAACACGTTCCAGGAGCAGATCAACTCGTATCTGCAGGGCACGCCGGACGACGTGTTCAACTGGTTCGCGGGCTACCGCATGCAGTTCTTCGCGGCCAAGAAGCTCGCTTCGCCGATCGACGACGTGTGGGAGAAGATCGGAAGCAACTTCCCCGAGGCGATGCAGAAGCTCAGCAAGGGCGAGGACGGCAGGTACTACTTCGTACCGATGACCACGTACCCCTGGGCGCTCTTCTACCGCAAGAGCGTCTTCCAGCAGCACGGCTACGAAGTCCCCACCACCTGGGACCAGTTGGTCGCCCTGTGCAAGCAGATGAAGAAGGACGGTCTGGTTCCGATCGCCTTCGGTGACAAGGACGCCTGGCCCGCGATGGGCACCTTCGACCAGATCAACTTCCGCCTCAACGGCTACGACTTCCACGTCGAGCTGATGGCGGGCAAGGCTTCCTGGACGGACGCGAAGGTCAAGGCCGTCTTCGACCACTGGTCCGAGCTCCTCCCCTACCATCAGGACGGCTTCATGGGCCGCACCTGGCAGGACGCCGCCCAGACCCTGGTGTCGAAGAAGGCCGGCATGTACCTCCTGGGCACCTTCGTCGGCCAGCAGTTCAGCGACAAGGCCGACCTGGACGACCTCGACTTCTTCGCCTTCCCGGAGATCAACTCCGAGTTCGGCCAGGACACCGTCGAGGCGCCCACCGACGGCTTCATGGTCAGCAAGTCCCCGAAGAACCGCGACGGTGTCGTGAAGCTGCTCGAGTTTCTGGGCACGCCGGAGGCCGAGGAGATCTACCTCAAGGTCGACCCGAGCGTCGTCGCCGCCTCCAGCAAGGCCGACACCTCCGCGTACTCGGCGCTGCAGAAGAAGGCGTTCGAGATGATCAGCAGCGCCAAGAGTCTCACCCAGTTCATGGACCGCGACAGCCGCCCCGACTTCACCTCGACGGTGATGCAGCCCGGACTGCAGAAGTTCCTCCAGAACCCCAAGGGCGTCGACAGCCTGCTGTCCTCGATCGAGCGCCAGAAGAAGACGATCTTCGCAGCCTCATGACGACCGCCACCGACACGAAGAGCCCGGAGGCGGCCGACGTACCGCCTCCGGGCCCCGCGCCCGCGAAGAAGCGGGTCTCCCAGGGCCACCAGCGCCTGCTGACCCGCCGTGATCGCATCACGCTCGCCTTCATGGCGGGCGTCCCCACGGTCCTGCACATCGCCCTCGTGTGGGTGACGGCCTTCGCCTCGATCGCGCTGGCCTTCACCACCTGGGACGGCATCGGGTTCGACTCGATCAAGTGG